>NZ_JBFSTZ010000003.1:0-228178 GCF_041467155.1 Vibrio sp. 10N.247.310.23
TATGCAGCGGATTGCAAATCCGTGGACCTCGGTTCGACTCCGGGAGGCGCCTCCACTATTCAAAGTTGAAAGGCCAGCAGAAATGCTGGCCTTTTTGCTATCTGAAATTCTAAACCCTCATGCTATGTTCAAACTTCCACGTATGCTCTCTAATCAGTAGCACCACTAGGAACAAGCTATATCAGATCACTTTTGTGCCGGTCTTTTCCTTATGTAAACCTATCATTTGCTAAACAACCAACAGCATCTGTTAACCAATTGCGCCGTTTGTGAGTGGAATGAGTGGGGAATGGAAAAGGGCGACTGTCTTTTGCGTCATTAAATTCTTCATATTTATACATAGTTGCTCATGATCCTGTAACGCTTTCATGAGTTATTACACTTATTATGACCGCAAATGAAAGTGATTGTCATTTACTTGTGTTACTGCTAACCTATTGTGAAACTTTACAACATCTTATTTACTGCACGAAAGTGTATATAAAACCCCGCTAAACCTTATTAAACCTACGGTTATTCGTTTGCTTCGTATGATAAATCAGCAGATCTACCTCTTTTGTCCTACCCCTTTAGGGTAGTTCGATTTCGTAATTGATTTACATCATATTTTCATTTTCTTTCATAATTCATTATTCGCTCAGTTAAGAAATATATAACCTTCAGGAATTCTTATGAGCAAGATGAAGCTAGTCGTAATCGGTAACGGGATGGTCGGCCATCGCTATATCGAAGATTTAGTCGAGAAGACAGACGTTGCTAACATGGACATCACAGTCTTCTGTGAAGAGCCTCGCGTAGCCTATGATCGTGTACACCTTTCTTCTTACTTTTCACACCATACTGCGGACGAACTTTCTTTAGTTAAAGAAGGCTTCTACGAGAAACACGGCATCAACATGCTGATCGGTGAGCGTGCTATTAACGTTAACCGTGAAAAGAAAACAGTTTACTCAAGTACTGGTCGTGAAATTCAATACGACAAGCTAATCCTTGCTACAGGTTCATACCCATTCGTTCCGCCAATCAAAGGTAACGAAGGTAAAGACTGTTTCGTTTACCGCACAATCGAAGACTTGAAAGCTATCGAAGCAACCGCTAAGAATTCTAAATCTGGTGTGGTTGTTGGTGGTGGTTTGCTTGGTCTTGAAGCTGCAGGCGCACTAAAAGCTCTTGGTGTAACCACGCACGTTGTTGAGTTTGCTCCAAAGCTAATGGCTGAGCAGCTTGACCAAGCGGGTGGTAACCAACTTCGTCAAAAAATCGAACGTATGGGCGTTAACGTACATACAAGTAAGAACACGCTTGAGATTGCTCCTGAAGGCACTGAAGCTCGTAACGTAATGCGCTTTGCAGACGGTACAGAGCTAGAAACTGATTTCATCGTATTCTCTGCTGGTATTCGCCCACAAGACAAACTTGCTCGTCAAATGGGGCTGGGTATTGCACCACGTGGCGGTATCGAGATTAATGATCACTGTCAAACGACAGACAAAGACATCTACGCAATCGGTGAGTGTGCGTCTTGGAACCAAACGTTCTACGGCCTAGTGGCTCCTGGTTACAAAATGGCAACGGTAGCGGTTGACCACGTTGTTGGTAACGAAAGCACATTTGAAGGTGCTGACATGTCTGCGAAGCTTAAGCTTTTGGGCGTGAAAGTAGGCTCTATCGGCGATGCGAACGGTCGTACTCCTGGCTGTAAGAGCTACGTTTACCAAAACGAAGAACAAGAAGTTTACAAGCGTCTAATCGTTTCTGAAGACAACAAGAAGCTGCTTGGTGCAGTAATGGTTGGTGACACGTCTGACTACGGTGATCTTCTACAGCTTATGCTGAACGAAATCGACCTACCAGAACACCCAGATGCATTGATTCTTCCTGCTCATGCTGGTGCTGAAAAGCCAACACTTGGCGCGGATTCTCTTCCTGAGTCTGCTGTTATCTGTTCTTGTTTCGATGTGACTAAAGGCAAGATCGCTCAAGCGGTTGCTGAAGGTCACCACACAATCGGTGATATCAAAGCAGTAACAGGCGCAGGTACTGGTTGTGGTGGTTGTATTCCACTAGTGACTTCAGTACTAAACGCTGAACTTGCTAAAGCTGGTGTTGAAGTGAAGAACGACGTGTGTGAGCACTTTGCATACTCTCGCCAAGAGCTTTTCCACCTAATTCGCATCGAAGAAATCAAAACGTTCGATGAGCTATTAGAGAAATACGGTAAAGGCTACGGCTGTGAAGTATGTAAGCCTCTAGCAGGTTCTATCCTTGCTTCTTGCTGGGGTGAACACATCCTTAAGCCTGAATTAGTGAAGCTGCACGATACCAACGACAACTTCCTAGGTAACATGCAAAAAGACGGTACTTACTCTGTAATCCCCCGTATGGCGGGTGGTGAAGTAACACCTCAAGCACTAAGCGTTCTTGCTGATGTTGCTGCTGAATACAACTTGTACACCAAGATCACAGGTGCACAACGTATCGGCCTATTTGGTGCTCAGAAAGATGACTTACCAGCAATCTGGAAGAAGTTAATCGCTGCAGGTTACGAAACGGGTCAAGCTTACGCAAAAGCACTTCGTATGGCGAAAACATGTGTAGGTTCTACTTGGTGTCGCTACGGCGTTCAAGATTCAGTTGGCCTAGGCGTGATGATCGAGAACCGTTACAAAGGCATCCGTACTCCTCATAAGATGAAGTTTGGTGTGTCTGGCTGTACTCGTGAGTGTGCTGAAGCTCAAGGTAAAGATTTAGGTATTATTGCGACTGACGCAGGTTGGAACATGTATGTATGTGGTAACGGTGGTATGAAGCCTCGCCACGCAGACTTACTGGCAAGCGACCTAGACCAAGAAACGCTAATCAAGTACATCGACCGTTTCATGATGTTCTACATCCGCACGGCTGCGCCATTACAACGTACTTCGGTATGGATGGACAACCTAGAAGGTGGTGTTGATTACCTACGTGAAGTGATTGTAGACAACAAGCTTGGTATCAATGACCAACTTGAAACTGACATTGCTGGCCTAGTTGATAACTTCGCTTGTGAATGGACAGATACAATCAACGACGAAGCTCAACTTAAGCGCTTTGCACACTTCATCAATGCTGATGACCGCGATGATAACGTTGTGTTTGTTGAAGATGGTCGTGAACAACACCGTCCTGCGACATTCACTGAGAAACACCCTGAAGCCATTACTTCAAAGCATCAGGGCGACATCATTCACGTAGAATCTGTTTAATTGGGAGACGACATCATGGCATTTACCAAAGTTTGTAAGATCGAAGACATTATCCCAGGTACAGGTGTTTGTGCGTTGGTTAGTGGTGAGCAAGTGGCTATCTTCCGCCCAACTGAGGCTGAAGAAGTATTCGCGATTAGCAACACAGACCCATACTTCCAATCTAACGTGCTATCACGTGGTTTGATTGTTGAGCACAAAGAAGAGCTTTGGGTAGCAAGCCCACTTAAGAAGCAACGCTTTAACCTAGCAACAGGTGTGTGCATGGAAGACGAGAACTTCAACGTGAAAGCGTACAAAGCTCGTGTTGCCAAAGGCGCTGTAGAAATCTCTGCTTAATCTTCGGATGAGTAAGATTTGATAGTTCAAGGGTTCTAGTTCTCGATATTGCCTTAACTCGGCAACTAGAGCCTTTTCCTATCCAATTTTAACTTTTAATTTAAACTTTTTAAGGACAACCTTATGTCTCCTGATTACAAACCAGCTGAATTCGTTCAAACGATGATTGATGTGGGTGAAGCGAAAACGAAAACAAGTACTCGCGATCTTCTGATTCGAAGCACTATGGCTGGTATCATCCTTTCTCTAGCGGTTGTTGTTGCTATTACAGCAATGGTTCAAACCGGTATTGGCCTTGTTGGCGCACTTGTGTTCCCAGTTGGCTTCGTCATTCTAAGTGTAATGGGTTATGACCTAGTAACTGGCGTATTCGGCCTTGCACCTTTAGCGAAATTCGACAACCGCCCAGGTATTACTTGGGGTCGTATCCTACGTTGTTGGGGTATTGTTGGTCTTGGTAACCTTATCGGTTCTTTGATTGTTGCTTTCCTTGTTGCAGTATCACTAACGGGTAACTTCTCTTTAGAACCAAACGCTGTTGCTCAAAAGTTCATTGCTGTTTCTACAGGTCGTAGCCTAGGTTTTGAAAACATGGGTATGGACGGATGGATCACGTGTTTCGTACGCGGTATCTTCTGTAACCTTATGGTATGTCTAGGTGTGATTGGCAACATGACTGCACGCACAGTATCTGGCCGTGTAGCAATGATGTGGTTCCCAATCTTCATCTTCTTCGCACTCGTATTTGAGCACACAGTAGTAAACATGTTCCTATTCCCACTGGGTATGATTCTTGGCGCTGACTTCGGTATTGCGACATGGTTGAACTTCAACCTTATCCCAACAATCCTAGGTAACATCGTTGGTGGTCTATTAATGACGTGTGTTCCTCTATACCTAACTCATGCTAAAACAGCTCCTTCTCTAGGCGCTAAGTAATTAGATAGTTCTAGGTTAATGAGCAACTAATAATGTGTGTTAAGCCCCAAGCTGTTGATTTGGGGCTTTTTTGATCTTAACACTCTCTACTTTGATAACCGTGCACCTAAGGCGAGCAATGTGTGCTTGATGATGGTGCAAATGTCAGGGTTTTCCAACGTAATAGATTGTTTTGTTATATAAACTTCTATCTTGATTAGAATTAATCGTAAAGTTTTATGGCAACAACTGATAGTCTAAGAAGTAGGGATATTGGTGATTCATACAACGATGAATCGTCATACAGAATTAAGCTTGAAATATAACAAGCTAACTTTCGGAGCAAAGCATGTCAGAAGTATCGCCATCGAATGTTAAAACAGGAAACACAGGATTTGTTTCATTAGTAGGTGCAGGTCCGGGCGACCCAGACTTACTTACGTTAAAAGCGGCACGAGTGATTCAACAAGCAGACGTGTTGGTTTATGACCGTTTGGTATCAAAAGATATTTTGGCGATGGCTAATCCAGAAGCGGAAATGTTGTATGTGGGCAAAAAGCTTGATCATCACTGTGTACCGCAAGATCAGATCAACCAACTATTAGTGACCAAAGCGCAAGAGAACAAGCACGTAGTACGCCTAAAAGGTGGTGACTCGTTTATCTTTGGCCGTGGTGGTGAAGAGTGTGAAACGCTAGCTGAGAATGACGTGAGATTTGAAGTGATTCCGGGCATCACAGCTGCTGCCGGAGCAACGGCTTATGCGGGCATTCCGTTGACGCACCGTGATCATGCACAAAGCGTGCAGTTTATTACAGGTCACTTGAAGAAAGATGGCGAAGATATTGACTGGCAATCTCTTGCTCAGCACAACCATACCATCGTGTTTTACATGGGCTTGAAAGAGAGTCCGAACATTCAGAAGAATCTACTCGATAATGGTATGCGAGCTGACATGCCAGTTGCGATCATCGAAAACGGTACACGCCAAGAACAAAAGGTGTTTAGAGGTGGGTTACGTGATTTAGCTGACCTTGCGAGCGTCGCAAAGAGCCCAGCGCTGATTGTTGTAGGCAGCGTGGCTCAGCTCCATGAAAAACTTGCTTGGTTTAACAAACAAGCTTGATCGTTTGACCTTCTAATTGGATCTCTAAGCCACTACTGAGTCCATCAAGAATCAAATACTGCAGCGGCTGCCTTGTCGCTGCATTTCTTGTTGGCGCATCGGCATTTCGTCAATGATATTGGTGATCTGTTTCCAATCTGTTTTGCCACTCCATCGGTGCTTCTCTTTCCCGTCTTTACCAATCAAAACAGCGGTATGTGATCCTTTCGGGATCTCGTAAATACTGGTGACTGCTTCTAAGTTAAACTCTTCTTCTAACCAAGTTGGGACTGTGTAACCACTCTCAGCAATAACCATAATGACGACATCTCGTTCGTCCAATTGACAGTTATTGAGCAACACTTCATTCAGAAACTCTTTAACGATTGAATCTTCCTTTGGAGCGAAATAAATCACACTGCGGTGTGGCAAAGGCTTTGAGTGAGAATAAGCGGGGTAGGCGAGTACTGAATTGATGGTTAAGCTCATGATTATTACCGTGCTGATGGTCAGTAGTTTAAGCAAACTAAACCAGCTACCAGAGTTTGATGGTTGATTTAAAGTTTGCATCGCTTTGGTTGTGTCGATGCTTACGATCGAATTGTGTGTTTGTCGGTGCAGCATTGCCAACCTCCCTTTAAAAACTCTAAGCCTGAGTACGATTTGAACGCTACGTAAAGAAGAAGGTGAAGATCAGAACCACCTAAGAAACGCTCAAAACAAATCCACTTACAATAAGCATAGTTAGGATTACGTAAAGACACTTAGCTTTACGCTAAAGATATTAGATTTACGTTAACGATAGCTGGCAGGTTCATTTTTATTGAGTAAAGCGACTCGCATTTTACAATTTAATAGAATAGGGTATACGGAAAATCTAAAGGTATGAATTTATGGAAAACATAGCAATTTTGGTCGACGTTCAGAACGTTTACTACACGACGCGCGACAAATACCGTTCTAACTTCGACTATAACCAGTTTTGGTATGTTGCCACGGAAGGGCGTAACGTTATTGCAGCTAATGCTTACGCAATCTCAAGCCAAGATCCAAAGCAGCGTCAATTTCATCATATCCTTCGTGGTGTGGGCTTTAATGTGAAGTTAAAGCCGTTTATTCAGCGTCGAGATGGCAGTGCAAAAGGCGATTGGGATGTGGGTATTGCGTTAGACGCGATAGAACTTGCTGAGACGGTTGATACGATTGTTTTGGTATCAGGAGACGGTGATTTCGAAATCCTTGTAGAGCGAATCAAAGAGCGCTTTGGCAAGCCTGTTGAAGTGTATGGTGTTCCCGGGTTAACTGCTCAAAATCTTATCGATTCTGCATCAAAATTTGTACCGATTGAAAAAGATTTTCTTCTATAGAGGAAATCGGGCACTTTATAATTGAAATCAATAATAACGATAATTAGAATGCAAACAGTTCTTATTTATCGGTATGTGTAATGTCTCGCGTTTTAGTTGTTGATGATGATATTCAGTTGTGTGAATTACTGGGTGAAGTGTTAGAAAATGAGGGGTATCACGTTGATACTGTTCATTGCGGTGAATCCGCGCTTGAGTTTATTCAATCTCACCCTGTCGATTTGGTTCTACTCGATGTAATGCTTCCGAACCTAAGCGGCATTCAAGTAGCAAGACGTATTTGTCAGCGTTTTGCTACTCCCATTCTTATGCTAACCGCGCTTAACGACGATGCCTCAATGCTCGATGGCTACCAAGCAGGCGCCGACCAGTACATCGCTAAACCTTTCAATGTTCCTGAACTCTTAACCCGTATTAAGGTGATCTTGCGCCGAGTGGGCTTTGAGCGTCAGAGACAATCTTTAGCTTCCTCTAATCACGGCTTGTGTGAACAACTCTCTCGTTTGCCATTAACTGGCACTGAAAAAGACTTGCTTGATTATTTGGTCAAAAATGACGGTATTGTCGTCTCAAAATCTGATCTGCAAATCCATGTACTCAAGAAAGAATTGTGTCCCTTCGATCGTAATTTAGATATGCATATCAGCAATATACGTAGAAAGCTCGTTCAGGCAGGTTTGTCTAAACAACATATAAAAACCGTTCGTGGTAAAGGTTACAGTTACCTAGAGTCGGTCGGAGCATGAGTAAAAAACTGCTGCGTTGCCCTGATTTTATTGCTAAGCGTAAAGACGGACTCACTTTCCAACTGTTCAGTTACCTGACCGTCATTTTGGTGAGTATTTTGATCCTGCAAGGTGTCGCTGAAAGAGCCTTGATGAAAGCGCTGCTTAAAGTCCCAGAATCGGTAAAAGCGGAAATGCTCGACCTTGCTTACCAAGCGAATGTGTTGATCGAAGAAGGGGACATGGATGAACTCGCGGACTGGGGTAATGCTCAGCAGTATTATCTGTTCGTCATTGATAAAGACAATCGTCCGATCACACATCGTCACATGCACCCACATTTTGAATTTAAGCTCAAATACTTAAGAACGTTAGATCACCAACTTAGTGATCGTGTGAGTAAGCCGATCTTCGGCCTACCACTGGATAACGGTAAAACACTGGTTATCCAACTACCGCACCAGTTTCATCCCGCAAAATCTTTTGCGCCATATTCCTATATGCTTAAAGCATTGATTGCATTGGTCGTATTGTCTCTGTTCTCGATTATCATGGCCAAAAGCCTTCAGCAACCGTTGGATAGATTGAGAGAAGCGAGCCGCAGACTGGCTCAAGGTGACTTCACGGTCAGTGTGGTGTCGGAGTTGAACTCCACCACGCGTGAATTCAACGAGCTTGCACACGATTTTGATTATATGACCTTTGAGATTAAATCTCTGGCTGAAAAGCAACGTTGTTTGATTCGTGATGTCTCACACGAGTTAAGAACACCATTAGCAAGGCAAAACCTCGCACTACACCTGCTGCGCAGCAAGGTTGATGATAAAAGCATTGGTTTGCTAGAACGAATGGAAAATGAAACAGAAGAGATGAATAAGCTGGTGGGTGAGATACTTGAATTTAGCCGCTTAGAAACCTCTCGCTATGACTCCAAGTTAAGTTTAATGCACCTTGAGCACTATTGTTCAATGTTGATCGCGCAGATGCAAAACGATTTAAAACCGAATCAAACTTTGATTGGTTCCCTAGAGACGCCGATATCAATGGTGAACGTTGATGAGAGGCTACTGCTTCGAGTCATTGGTAACTTGGTCGGGAATGCCATTAAATACGCGGGTGAGAACGCTCATGTGGTCGTGACGACATACGAACAGGTAATGGATAGGCGTTACAGTGTAATATCTGTAGAAGATGACGGTGACGGTATTCCTGATAACAAGATTGCAGGTATATTCGACCCGTTTACTCGTATTGAATCAGCAAGAGACAAACGGTCTGGTGGCTACGGTCTGGGCCTTGCGATTGTTAAAGAAGCGATGGGTGTGATGAATGGACATGTAACTGCGGAGAATAGAGAAAGTGGGGGACTCAGAGTGAATCTTATGTTCCCAATTAGTGAGTCCGCTAATTAATCTTACCGCTCTGGTTATATTCCTCGGATGGTACTTCTTTAAATCCATAAAAAACGCCACAGCAAATGCTGTGGCGTTTTTTGTGTTTATAGCTAAAGCGTAGCCATTAATTACGCTTTAGCTTGAAGCAAGGCTGTTAGATTACGCTTCTTGGCGTGATAGCTTAACTTCTTCTTCTTTCTCACCTGCTGCTGGGTCGTTGAAGCGAGACTCGTCTAGAGCGCCTTCAGACTTAGCAACGATGATAGATACGGCACTATCACCTGTGATGTTTACAGCGGTACGAATCATATCAAGAAGGCGGTCAACACCCATGATTAGAGCAATACCTTCAAGCGGCAGGCCAACTTGGTTCAATACCATCGCTAGCATAACAAGACCAACACCAGGGACACCTGCAGTACCAACAGACGCCAGTGTCGCCGTTAGGATAACCATTAGGTAATCACCCATTGAAAGGTCGATGTTGTACGCTTGCGCGATAAACGCCGTCGCAACACCTTGCATGATTGCAGTGCCGTCCATGTTCACAGTTGCACCTAGTGGTACTGTGAAAGAAGCGACTTTGTTGTCTACGCCCATACGGTTCTTAGCCGTTTCCATAGTTACTGGAATTGTTGCGTTCGAAGATGCTGTTGAGAATGCAAACATGATTGCATCTTCCATCTTACGTAGGAACGTAATCGGACTAAGACCTGTGAATCCTTTAAGCATCGCACTGTAAGTCACCAAGCCATGCAACAGCAGGGTACCAGCAAGCACTAAGAAGTATTCTGCTAGGTTCCAAATTGCACCTAAGCCAAGGCCAGAGAACAGTTTCGCCATCAAGAAGAATACGCCGTAAGGAGCAAGGTTCATTAGTAGCGCAACTAGCTTCATGATCACTTCGTTTAGATCAGAGAAAACTGCAGCGATACGTTCACCGGGTTTGCCCGCTGCACTGATTGCGATACCAAACAACACTGCAAATACGATAACTTGTAACGTTTTGCCCTCAGCCATCGCCTGAATAGGGTTGGTTGGGAACATGTCGATGATTACTTGGCCCAGAGAAGGGGCATCCGCTGATTTGAAAGAGCTCGCAGCAGTAAGATCCGCACCAGCTCCAGGTTGGAACAGGTTACCGATAGTTAATGCTAGAGTGATGGCAACGGCAGTAGTACCGATATAAAGTGCAAGCGTTTTGCCACCCATACGGCCAAGAGTTGATAAGTCTTTAAGAGAACTTGTACCGCACACTAGTGAAACGAAGACTAGAGGCACAACAAGCATTTTTAAACTGGCGACAAAGATTTGTCCGCCCACTTCAAAGAGTCCGTTAACGATGTAGTTGTTAACAAATCCGTTGTCTGCAAAAAGGGATTGAATGGCGAATCCCGTTAATATACCTACGACCATACCGAGGATTACTCGACCAGTCAGAGACATAGGTTTCTTGGTATTCATTTAGAACACTCCTTATTATTTATAACTTTGATACCTTTTCAAAGTGAGCAGGAGATTAGCAGTCGGATAATCAATTCGAAAAACAAAAAATGAGTTTGGAATTATAGATGTGATCAAAATCACTGATAATTGTGTAAATTAAACAATTAAAAACAAAATAATTCACTATTAATTTACATCTATCGAGGGTTTTATACATAAATTTGTCGTTTCAAAGGTAGTAAATAAGAAGAGATGATTTTCTTATCAATCTTCACGTCTTCAATTGACCAAACAAATACCGTTGTTTCAAAAAATTCGGTGAAGATAACCAGTCGATTTACGTCCATGAGCCTTAACTATTTGTATTGAATGGTTTTGTTGAACTCCTCAAATATGACTCACCGACAGGCCTTTACAAATGCAAAGAATGTAAATTTAATGCAAATGGTAATAGTTATCACTTATATTCACTCCCGAAATAATTCAGTGGTACCGGCAACGGTTCAGCGAACACATCGAATAAATAACAAAGTGTTCGTCTAAAAGAATAAAAGCGGAGTAAAGGACATGTTTTCAAAGAGCCCATTGGCTTTAGTGATCGGCGCAGTATTAGCTTCACCAGCAGTATTGGCAGAAACAGTAAAAACAGACGAGCATATGGTTGTTGAAGGTCGTGACTACGGTTATAAAGCCGACACGAACACAACAGCAATGCGCATGGAGGCGACTCAATTAGAGACTCCGGGACAAGTTTTAGTAATCGATGAGCAAATCATCGATGAACAGCGTGCAACAACGCTTGGTGACGTGCTTAAGAATGACGCGAGTGTAAGTGCTGGCGGTACAAGCCGTAACCGTGAACGTTTCTCTCTACGTGGTTTCTCGGTAGAAAGCTCTTCGGGCTTCCTTAAAAATGGCCAGCAACATTGGTCTCACTACCGTCAACCAATCGAACTGCTAGAGCGTGTTGAAGTACTAAAAGGACCTTCTGGTCTTCTTTACGGTATTTCTGCACCAGGTGGTTTGATCAACATGGTAAGCAAAAAGCCAACTTACGATACGCAAGTAAGTGTTAGCCAAGATATTGGTTCTAATGACCATTCTCGTACAACGGTAGACGTAAGTGGCGCTTTGAACGACTCTGAAACTCTACGTGGTCGCGCGATTCTATCTAAAGAAAGCTACGGCTCTTGGAGAACTTATGGTGACGGAACTGAACCACAAACAGAACGTTTTGTTGGTGGTGTATTCGTTGATTACGATGTAACTGAAGACGTGACAGTTTCTGTTCATTACGACAAAACTAACGACGAAGGTAGCGTAGATTCTGGCGCTTTATACACGCTAGACGGCAACCGAGTAGGTAGCGACAAGCACATCTGGGATGCACAGTGGTCACAGATCGAGAATGATGTTGAGAACGTTGGTTTTGATATTGCTGCTAACCTGACTGATACATGGTCATTAAAAACAGGTTTCAACTACCAAGATTTCGAACGTATTGATATGGAAAGCTACCCAAGCTTTTCAAATATGAATCCTGATGGTACGGGCACCGTGACTCAAGGCGGTAACTACCGTCATGATAAATGGCGTTTCAGAACGGCTTACGTTGATCTAACAACAACCGCTGATCTTGCGGGCACAGAGCACCAACTATTATTCGGTGCTAACTGGTTAGGCTACAGCTATTACCGTGGTATGGATCGCTTCAGCAGCGCTGAATACGCACCAGATGCAACAGTACCAGCGCCGTCAGTGGGTCCAACATCGCTAGGTAAGATGAGTACTTACGATACTTGGGGCTTCTACATCCAAGATTTGATTACTATTAATGATGAATGGCAAGTTCTTGCGGGTGCTCGTTTCGACCGTAAAGTAAGTGATGGCGTAGCAGAAGAAAATGTAGCGCCTAAGCTTGGCCTGATTTACCACCCAGCATCAAACGGTAGTATCTACGCTTCTTACTCTGAAAGTTTCGAACCACAAAGTGTTGTGTCTAGCGGAAGCCGCAACTACACTAACGATGGCGAACTTCTTGACGCAGCAACGGGCGTGTCTTACGAAGTCGGTACTAAGTGGGAACTGATGGACGAACGTCTATTCGTTTCTGGTGCGGTATTCGATATTACCCAAGAAAACATTTCAATGGATGTAGAAGACACTTCATCAGGCGATTGGACGAAGACACAAGGTGGCGAACAAGTTCACCGTGGTGCTGAGCTAGCCGCACAAGGCTTTATTTCAGAGCGCTTCTCAATGTCTGGTTCTGCAATGTACTTAGATGCTGAAATCACGAACCATGAAACATATGAAGGTAACCGTCCAGTAGACGTACCTGAGTTTGCAGCAAGCGTTTGGTCTACCTATGCAGCAACAAACGAAGTTGATGTGAACCTGGGTCTTATCTACGAAGGTTCTCGTTACGGCGATAGCGCGAACACATTCAAGAAAGACGGCTACGCACGTGTAGATATGGGTGCTGCATACACGCTTAAGTACGACGATTCTCTTGATTTCGTAGCGCGTCTAACAGTCGAGAACGTATTTGATAAAGAATACCTAGCGGGTGGCGGTTCAACATCTTCAAACCACCAATTTGCTGAAGACGTAGTAATCGGCGAAGGCCGTAACTACATGGCGACTTTACAGGTAAAATACTAATTTGTTAGTAGGGTACTATTGTTAGCCTAAATACTAAGGGGAAAGTTTCGGCTTTCCCCTTTCGTGATTCTGCTATTCAGTAAAAATATCCCTAGTAATGCGAGTGACTTTTAATGATAATGAGAGTGCTTATCAATAATAGTATTTATCAATAAAATGTATTTGACCTTCTTCTATAGTAAATGACTACAATTATGAATCTTTTAAAAACTAGCCTAGCGCTTGCCATCAGTTTGGTTGCAACGTCTTCTATGGCAAATAGCTTGGATCAAGCTCAATCAATTCAAAACAAGACCAATAACGCGTCGGCTTCGAGTCAAAAGGTTATTGATAAAAGCTCACAAGCGACTTTAATGCTGCAAGCTGAGATTGAGCGTCTGCAAGAAGAAGTTAAAAACCTAGAAATCTATCACGATCACCTTGCTGCATTAGTTGAGAGCCAAAACCAAGAAGCTCAAAGCATTGAAGAGCAGATCGAAGAAATCAAATACACACGCCAAGGTGTTGTGCCATTGATGTATCAAATGATCGATGGTCTTGAACAGTTGGTAGAGAAAGACGTGCCGATTAAGAAAGAACAGCGTCTAGAAAGAGTAGAAAAGCTACAAGCAATGATGACTCGTGCTGACGTAAGTGACGCTGAGAAATACCGCCGTATCCTAGAGGCATACCAAATCGAGATGGACTACGGCATTAAGTTGGGTGTTTACCAAGGTCGTGTCGCATTGGCGAGTGATAAAACAATCGAGGCAGATGTTCTGCACTTAGGTCGTATCTCTTTAGTTGCTCGTAACCTAAATGGCAGCCAATACTGGGCTTGGAATCAAACAGAAGCTCAATGGCAAGAACTTGATTCTTCTATGAAGTCTGAGCTAGATAAAGCGTACGATATTGCTGGCCAACAAGCTGCCCCAAGCTTGATTACTTTACCTGTTTCTTTAATTGTTGCGGAGGTTAAGTAATGAACTTAAAATCATTAGCAGCATTGCTTTGCATTACATCACTTTCATTTTCTGCTTTCTCAGCTTCAGACTCAACGGCTCAGCTCGTTAACAAAGCAAAATCAGAAAACCGTACTCAAGCTTCTCACAACGTTGTTCGTGAAGCTGACTTCAAAAAGACTGAACAAGAGCTTAAAGCGATCAAAGCAGAGCTTGAAGCGAAACGTACATCGGTTCAAAACGCAACAGACGTTCTTACTCAAACCTTCAGCGATAACGAAAACAAACTTGCTCGTTTAGAAGAACAACTCCGTTTAGAAACGGGTAGTCTTGGTGAGTTGTTCGGTGTCGTTCGTCAAAACGCGAAAGAACTAGGCGCAGAGCTTAGCTCAACAGTAAACAGCGTTGATCGCGCTGAGCACACAGCAACCGTTGAGCAAATTATCGATGCTAAATCCCTGCCATCAATGCCACAGCTTTCTGGTTTGTGGATGAGCATGGTTGAGCAGATTCAAGCGAGTTCTGAGCTTAGCAAATCTCAAATTGCATTCATTAATGGTGAAGGCAATACAAATAAGGTTGACGCTTACCGACTAGGTTCGATTGGTCTTGTGACAGACCAAGGCTATGTTAGCTGGAACACTCAGCGTGAAGATGCGATCGCTTACCTTAAGCAACCATCAAATGGCCCAACGTTGGCATCGCTTTCTTCACTTGTGGATGGTGAAGTATCTAATGTAGTCGTCGATCCCTCACGCGGATTCATGCTAGAACAATTGGCTTTGGAACCAAGTCTAACTGATCGCCTTCAAGCGGGTGGTGTGGTTGGTAAAGTGATTCTTGGCCTACTAGCTATTGGTCTAATCATCGCATTAGTTCGTGGTGTCTCTCTTGCTATCGCACGCCAGAAAATTCGCGCGCAACTTAAGAACCCTGAGCAAGCGGGTGATAACCCACTAGGTCGTGTTCTTGCGATGTACAACAAGGAACAAAACCAAACGGTTGAAGCGTTAGAGTTGCGACTTTTAGAAGCGGTAGTTGATGAGCAGACTCACCTAGAGAAAGGTCTATCGATGCTTAAGCTATTGGCGGCACTAGCACCAATGTTGGGCCTTTTAGGTACAGTAACCGGCATGATCGAAACATTCCAAGTGATCACTCAGTTTGGTAATGGCGACCCTAAAGTTATGGCGGGTGGTATCTCGATGGCGCTTGTAACTACGGTACTTGGTCTGGTTGCGGCAATGCCTCTTCTACTGGCACACAACATTCTTAGCACTCAAGCAGAAAACATTCGCAATATTCTTGAGAAGCAAGGTATTGGTCTTGTTGCTGAGCAGGCTGAAAAGACCGTTGAATCAAACGCTGTTGTTTCACCAGTTGGGACTGCTGCGTAATGGATATTTTGTCGGGTTCTCTATTACCAGCGAGTTGGTTAACGAGTGACTGGCTGCTGTCTTTATCAAGCTTTATGGAGCAGGGCGGTTTCGTCCTGTGGTGGCTAGCGGCTGTCGTCCTAGTGTATTGGGTGCTTGTGGTAGAACGTGTGCTTTATCTTGCGTTCTACTTTCCTAAGCAACGCCAAGCTTGGATAGCGAAATGGCATGAAAGAGAAGATCACTCTTCTTGGCATGCCAAAGCCATTCGTGAAGGTTGGTTAGGGCAAGCGAGTATCTTGCTTAACCAAAACTTGAATTTTATTAAGCTGTTAGTCGCTATTTGCCCGATGTTGGGCTTGCTAGGCACTGTAACCGGTATGATCTCTGTTTTTGATGTTATGGCGACACAAGGCAGCAGTGACCCTAAATTGATGGCTTCAGGTATCTCGTTAGCAACACTGCCAACCATGGCAGGCATGGTTGCAGCGTTAGCGGGCATGTTCGTTCACGCTCGCTTAGCGAAAGTATGTAACCGCTTAGAATTGAAATTAGAAAAATCTTTAAGGAGTCAACGATGAGACTCGGTCGACGTCATTCTAAAAACGAAGAGGCTCAAATAGACCTTACTTCGATGCTTGATATTGTCTTTATCATGCTTATTTTCTTTATTGTGACCAGTTCATTTGTTCGTGAGTCAGGGGTGGAAGTCAATCGCCCACAAGCTTCTAACGTAGTAAGCCAAAAGGATGCAGGCATCTTTGTTGCGATTACTTCTGCAAACGACATTTTCATCGACAAGCGTGTCGTAGATGTTGAACGTGTCCAAGCGACGTTAGAGCACTTGTTGCTAGAACAACCTGATGCTTCTTTGGTTATTCAAGCGGATGAACACGCTTACAACGGTACTGTTGTTAAAGTGATGGATGCCGCGAAAGGTGCAGGTGTTAAAAACATTGCGCTTGCTGCTGATAAGCGATGATCTTGGAGGATCTTCATAAATGATTCGCCTATTTCTTGCTTTACCGCTAGCGGGCGCGTTGGGCTTAGCGCTGTTTTCTTTCATGGCTTGGATGGTCGATAATGGCCACCAACGTTCACCAGACGATAGCGAGACGTTAAGTTTCAACATGGTAATGGTGGAACAAGAACAAGAAGTTCAAAGAAGACAACGTGCAGTCCCTGAAAAACCAGAAATGCCAGAGCCGCCACCGGAAGCGCAAACGTCTCAGTCACAAGCTGAAGTTACGCCTCTGAATTCGATGTCTTCTTTGCCTTCATTGGATTTGCACACATCCATTGATGGCTTAGCGATTAACGCACCGACATTCTCTGATTTTGGGTCAAACCAACAAGCAATGCCTTTGTATCGAGTAGAGCCTCGTTATCCAGCGAAAGCGCTTAAGCGTGGAGCTGAAGGCCATGTGATTATGTCTTTTACTATCGATGAAACGGGACGTCCAATTGACATTCAAGTCACTGACGCAAACCCACGTCGTATGTTTGAACGTGAAGCGATGAGAGCACTTAAAAAATGGAAATATCAACCGAAAGTCGTCGATGGAAAAGCGATAGCTCAGGTTGGTCAAACCGTGAAACTAGAGTTTAAGTTGGCAAAATGATGAAACATATATGGATATTAGTGGGCTTGTTGTTAATGCCCCTTACAACACAGGCACAAGAGCTAACCCAATATACTGCTATTCGTGTTCAAAAGGCGCATAAGCTTGCTCAAGATGAACAGGTTAAACAGGCCATTGACGTACTAGCAGGTTTAGAGCTTTCTAAGGGCTACGACAAAGCGTACGTAGCTCGTATGCTAGGTGTTTTTTACTGGCAAGATGGCAAAACCGATAAGGCGATTAAGCAGCTTACATACGCCGTCGATACCAATTTGCTGGTGGATGAACAAGCTTGGATAACGAAGCGTATGCTTGCGGATCTGTTATTAAACGATCAACAGTTCAAAAACGCGCTTCCACATTACTACGAGTTAGTAAAAACAGCGCCAGAGGCAGAAAAGAAAGACGTGCTTTGGATGCGAATTGCACAAGCGGAATACCAAATCGAAAACTGGTCAAAAGTACTGGTTGCTATTGGTAATCGCGACAAGTTCAATGCGAAATCAGAACTGTCGCCTCTTTCGCTAAAATTGGGTGCACAACTACAGTTAAAGCAATGGAAGCAATCTATTCCAACACTGGAAAGCCTGATTGAACTTCAGCCAGAAAAAGACAACTGGTGGCGTCAACTTGTGGGTATTCAGTTAAGACTAGAGCGTAACCGCGATGCATTGAACACACTAGCGTTGGCTGATCTTCAAGGGGTAGAGCTGAAAAACTCAGACCGCCGATTACTGGCTCAGCTTTATGCTAAACGTGGTATTCCAGAGCGTGCAGCACAAGAGATCGCTAAGTTAGATGATGCGAACAGCGATGTTCAACTCCTGGCTGAGCAAGCAACCTACTGGCAGTTAGCGAAAGAGTGGGACAGTGCTATTGAAGTATGGACGTTAGCATCTAAAAAGGACACGCAATATCATTGGAATGTGGCTCAATTACTGGTTCAGCAAGGTTACTACGATCGTGCTCTGGTTGTTTTGGATAAAGTGAAAGACAAGAACAAGCAAGCTGATGTTGCTTTAGCGAAAGTACGTTCATGGTACAAGCTAAAGAATCTTGATAATGCTCTTGCTCAAGCGAAACGTGCGAACAACATTGAGCCTTCTTCTGAGGCAAAAGGTTGGATTAAATATCTGACTCAGCTAAGAACAGTGAGTGATAACGGCAACGTCTAACAGCTCATCGCAAACAGAAGACAAGAACAGCACATAAGAACCAACAAAAGCAAAAGGGTGTCATTTGATCGTTCAAATGACACCCTTTTTAATTCTAGCGACTTAAACTCACCTTGAGACTTTAGCTCATCTAGCGTTATTGTTCGATTGGCCTGGATTGATTAAGGCTCGCACATCGTGCCACTAAGCGTCGCACTTTGAATTGCGCCACTGGTGTTAGCGACCCAGTTAATGGTGCAGTCTCGATAAGGGTTCTTAAAGGCATGTAAAGTGTAACCATTATCTAGTGGTTTCTTCGTCTCAACCCAAGCATAGTTTCGAGATGCCCAAAAGCTGATAGGACGTGAGCGTTCGGTTAGATACTGCTCTTGTGCATCGGTTATGTCTGAACCGATGTATTCTTGGACGTGCTCTTCTGTACTGCTCATTTGGCTACTGCACGCTGTTACGAGCGCTGTAAAAGCCAAAACAATAATACGCATTTCAAAATCCCTTTAAGCCTAATTAGCTATCGTTAAATCGGTTATTCGTCTGTATTTAACAAACTGCATCAACCGAAGAGTCCGCCGTTTGTGTATGATCTTCAAAATGTTCCAAAGATCAAATAGCTCTGAAGGTTAATAGTCATGAAGCTTAAATAGCTCCAACTTTCATTCTTTAAAGCCACAACTGCTACCTTAAACCAACCTCAATCAAGCATGTTGATATTGAGATTTTTTTGAGGTTTGACCTTACTATCGATGACCTCAAATACAAGCTATCCATTCCCTTTAGTACAAGTTAGCAAGAATATGCATACAGTTCGATTACTTCCCATGTAATGTTATGTAAATTTCCTTACGCCGCTCGGCAAACGTAAACAATGTAAATTGAATGCCAATACGAATGATTATCAACTAAATTGTCGCCATAAAATTTATAGGTATTGGTTTGTATGTCGTTAAAAAGTAGGGCGGTTCAGTCATGGGCTCGTCGACTTCATGTTTATATTTCTATGGCGCTTCTGTTCGTGGTTCTTTTTTTCTCAGTAACCGGTATCACCCTGAACCGACCTGAGTTATTTGAATCAAGCCAACCCAATATCCAACGCTCTACGCTAACGCTTCCTACAAGTTTATTTACGGTTCAAGACGGACGTTTAAAAGCTGACGAGACAGCCTTTGAAACGTTTCTGTTCGAAGAAGCCAACCTCTCCGGCGTTCCTTCTGGTTTGGACATCTATGCAGAGATTGAAGATGGTGAGTTGCTCATCGGTGAGGTATCTATGGACTTCAAAGGACCCGGCTACAACGCTTCCGTTTTTGTTGACGTTACGTCTGAGTTTGTAGAAGTCGAAACCACTAATTACGGCGTTATCGCATTGTTGAACGATCTGCATAAAGGTCGTAACAGCGGTGAAGTATGGAAATGGTTTATCGATATCACTGCGCTATTGATGATCTTCTTTGTGCTTACTGGCGTGTGCTTACTGTTACCTAAGAAAAAGACGCTTAATACTTCCATCAAATGGACGGTGTTTGGGTCTGCAATCTCATTGGTTATCTATTTTGTCGCCGTGCCTTAACGCTTGATTCGATTGATGAATCGGATTGAAGAGCGAACTTAAGGTTAAACGGATTTAAAAGGTTGTTAAAAATGAAAAAAATGAACTGGAGCAAGGCGCTTCTTGCTTTATCTCTTTTGCCAAGCCTAGGTATGGCACAAGCGATTCCTGATACGGCAAAACTGGATGTCAGCTTTGAGCTTCCAAAGATTGATACCTCTATGTATGCACGTCCTTATGTGGCGGTGTGGGTAGAGAATAGCGAACGAAAGTCAGTGAAAACCATCGAGCTTTGGGTCGGTAAAGACGAATGGCTTAAGGATCTGCGCAGCTGGTGGAGAAAGGTTGGCCGTTACGATCGTGAACTGGTTGATGCTGTGACGTCTGCAACACGTCCTGCTGGCCAGTACCGTTTCGTGTGGGATGGTAAGAGCGACAGCGGTGAAACGTTAGAACAAGGCGAGTACACGGTTCATATCGAAGTGGTTCGTGAACACGGTGGCCGTAATTACCTTCGCCAAAAAGTATCACTCGCAGATTCAAACATATCTTACGAATTAAAAGCAACGGAAGAGACGGGTGAAATCACCCTGAACTACATCGCTAAATAGTAAGTGCGAACAGTAACTAGTAAGTACGGACTAAAACCAAGCTGAACAGAATAGACAGTGGTCATCGTAGGCTCAGATAGAGCGACACGGCTAACAATTATAAATACTGGAATTGAACATGATGAAACAGACAAAAATCAAAGCACTTGCTCTAGCGGGTGTGATGGCATTCGGCCTAGCAGCAACGACAACGGCACAAGCTCACCCACGTTGGATTTTGCCATCTCACTTTACTGTATCTAAAGAAGGTGGTGATTGGCTAACGTTCGATGTTACTGCGTCTCACGGTACGTTTGTTTTTGATAAGCCTGCTGGCAGCGAAAATGCTCATGTCATCATGCCAGATGGCCGCAGCGAGCGTCCTAACTTCGTTATTCGTGGCAAGCGTCGTTCAATCTTCGACTTCTATTTTGAAGAAGAAGGTACACACAAAGTGGCGATCAACAACCAGCCGTCTTACTACACGCAATACAAAGCGGGTCGCCGTGACACGGTGAAGTGGATTAAAGCAAACAAAGCTGAGCGTGACTCAGTTCTGCCTGAAAAATCACGTGACGTGGTAACGCAGATCAGCTTCACTCGTGCAGAAAGCTACATCACGGTAGGTAAGCCAACGGATTCAGTGTTCAAAATTGAAGGCAAGCTTCTAGAAATGAAGCCTGTGACACACCCTTCAGATATCGTTGAAGGCGAACCTGTGACATTCCAGTTCTTCTACAACGGTGATATCCAGAAAGACGTGAAAGCGGAGATTACTCGTGAAGGTACGCTTTACCGCAACCACCAAGAGCAGATTGATGTGGTGAGTGATGAGAACGGTGAAATCACGTTTACTCCAGACGTAGCAGGTCGTTACGTAATGAAAGCGAACTACAAAGGTGAGTTGATTGACAACCCACTGGCAGACAAAGCAAGCGCGAACGTTCACCTAACGTTCGAAGCGCTGCTTCAATAGTCTGTGATATCGGGGCTAGATCCCTGATTAAGAATCAAAAAAACTTAAGGGCTCATTTGAGCCCTTTATCGCTCAGTTTACTTCTGAGAATTTGCACTGTGGCTAGGGTACGAACCATGACAATAAAAACAAAACTTAACGCTTTAATGACTCCTTGCTTAGCATTGGGACTTGGTTTCGCTGCATTACCTGCGCAAGCACACTTTCCACTGATGAGCTGCTGGTTTGAAGGTAAGACTGTTGCTTGTGAAGCGGGTTATTCGGATGGCAGCAAAGCGATTGATTACGCAGTTGAGATGTACGATTACGAAGACAACTTGATTGCAAAAGAGATGACAGATAAACGTTCTATCGTTGAATTCCCACATCCTGACACTGAGTTCTACCTTGTGTTCGATTCAGGTCATGAGTTTCCAGTTGAAGTTGATGTTGTAGAGATCAGTGAAAAATGATGATTCAAAGCGTACGTGCTGATACGGGCGGCAGAGAGGGCAAATGGGTAGGACTGATCATTGTGTTCATCCTTTGCTTTGCAACTGTCGCAATCCCATTTCATCAGGCTGAATCCCACGTTAAAGCAGTGCTTGATCATCAAATTCTAGTGACTGATGTTGAACAAGAAAACTTGGCGATGCTATCAGAGCTGCGTTTAGCGCATGAAGAAATCCGTGACCTGCGCATGGACTCAGATGGTGAATGGCCGAGTGTTGCATCACTTAAAGATGAATGGGTTGCCCCGTTTATAGAAGATCAGAGTTGGAAGCGCAAAGGTTCTCATGCTTGGGTACTGGACGAGCGTGGTTATTACTTTTCTACTCCAAGTGAACAAGCTACGCCTACCGATCATGGTTTTGCGGATTCCTTTATTTTAAATGCGAACAGCGTTTCTCCTGAAATCTGGATCTTCTTGGGCGGTGTAGCGAAACAGCCCGCTACTTTTGACCAACACACGCTAGAGTCTACGGGTTGGAAAATGGTCGTGAACGAATCAGAAATTGAACAGCATCATGAAAGCGATGCTCACTAATAATAAGAGAATTACTATGCGAATTATGACTCTGTTCATGTCGTTATTAGCGGTGTTCATGGCACCCAATGCATTGGCAAAAGAATATAAGATCGACAGCAACAAGCTGACGATTGGTATCACGCTTCAACCTTACTACAGCTACGTAAAAGCAGTAGTAGGCGACAAAGTGAACATCCTTCCTTTGGTTGATGCCGGCTTTAATCCGCATAACTACTTGCCACAACCGAACGACTTGAAGAGATTGAGCCAGATGGACGCCATCGTGGTAAACGGTATTGGTCACGATGACTTCGCGCTTAAAGTGATTTCAGTCGCGCAACGTGATGACCTAGTCGTGATCGAAGCAAACAAAGAAGTGCCTCTACTTCCTGCTCTTGGTCAGTCTGTTGGTCAAGGTGCCGTTAACCCACATACCTTTGTTGGGCTTTCGACAACAATTCAAAAGGTTTACACCATCGCGAGTGAGGTCTCTAAGCTCGACCCTGACAACGCGGCTTTTTATCGTAAGAATGCACGTAAATACGCAAAGCAATTTCGCTTTATGAAGCGCGATGCGATGTTGTCATTAGGTGAGTTAGATACTTCAGGTATGAAGGTGGCGACCACGCACAATGCGTATGGCTACATCCTTCAAGAATTTGGTGTGGATGTTGCGGCGGTGATTGAGCCTGCACACGGTGTTGAACCAAGTGCGAGCCAGTTGCAAGAAACGATCGAAAAGATCCGCGCATCGGGCATTGACGTGTTGTTCTACGAGCTAAACATGCCAAACCGTTTTGTTGACACGATTGAAGCGGAAACGGGTGTTCAGCTTTACCGTTTCTCTCACATGACGCATGGCGAATATGAAGACGACAAAGTCGAAGTTGAGATGCAGAAGAATCTCGAGACATTAATCGAAGCAATGAAATTTGCGGCGGCGAACCAAGCTAAAAGCGGGAACGCATAATGTTAGGTCCATCGATTTCAATCAATCAACTCGGTCTGCAATATGACAACAACGTCATTCTTGACGATATCTCACTAGAACTTAAAGCGGGTGAGTGCCATGTAATCATGGGGCCAAACGGCGGTGGTAAAACCTCTCTGCTACGCTCTGTTCTTGGTTTGACGCCTTTCTCTGGGCAAATCAATATTCATTGGCCAGAAAAGCCAAGTATCGGTTATGTTCCACAAAAAGCGACCTTCGAATCGAGCTTGCCTTTGACGGTCATGGATTTCGTGTTGCTTAACCAAACTCGAATTCCGCTATTTTGGCGTCGTAAGTCTAAGCAATTGGATCTTGCACTCGCACAATTAGATCGCGTTGGTATGGCTACTCGTAGCGACCGCCGCATGGGACAGTTATCGGGTGGTGAGCAGCAACGCGTGCTGTTTGCCCAAGCGCTATTAGATAACCCAAGTCTACTGGTGTTGGATGAACCAACCACGGGTATGGATGAGCAGGGCGTTCGTTATCTTGAATCGCTGATTCGTGAATGTGTTGACGAGGGTCGCACGATCCTTGCGGTTCACCACGATGTAACCGCAGTACGTCGCCTTGAAGCCAATGTACATGTTGTGAATCGATTCTTGGTTGATAGTGGTCCACACGAACAGGTACTACATCCAAGTAAGATTGAAAGCTTATTCCAGCATTACAGCAGTGGTGCTGCGATGAACAAACCGAAGGAGGTTGCGTAATGGATTGGCTACGACAACTTGCCGTAAGTGGTGTTGAAGCGGGTTGGTTATCTGACAGCTTCATGTATGCGTTCATGGTCAATGCACTGGTTGCTGCATTGTTACTGGGCCCGTTACTAGGTGGCCTGGGTACTTTGGTGATTGCTAAGCGTTTGGCTTTCTTCTCTGAAGCGGTAGGCCACGCGGCATTAACCGGTATCGCTATAGGTGTGTTGCTTGGCGAGCCACCAGAAAACCCAATTATTGGTCTGTTTAGCTTCTGTATGATCTTCGCGCTGCTTCTTCACTTTGTAAGAAACAGAACCAATGTGCCATACGATACTTTAGTTGGCGTTTTCCTTGCTTTAGCACTGGCAGTGGGTGCGGCATTGCTGATGTACGTGGCGCGTAAGATCAACATCCACATGCTTGAGAACGTACTATTTGGTTCGATTTTGACGGTAACAGACCAAGACTTAGCGATTCTCGCAGGCAGCTGCGCGATCATTATTTTGCTCTTGATACCGACGTTCAACCGTATTCTTCTAACCTGTATCAGCCCTGATATTGCCAAGGTTCGTGGTTATAACACCAGTTTCTACGACTACTTGTTTGTCATGATGATCACCTTAGTGACGATTGCAGCGGTGAAGATCGTAGGTGCTGTTCTGGTTGGTGCATTATTGCTGATCCCAGGTGCGACAGCTCGCTTGTTAACTAAACGCATGGGCAGCTTTGTATTGCTGTCGGCATTACTGGCAACAGTCGCGTGTTTAGTTGGAACCGTCTTACCTATGGAATTGAAACTACCAGTACCTTCGGGCGCTTCGATCATCATCGTTTCAGCGACATTTTTCCTAGCGGCAACGCTATACCGGATTATAAGAAAGGCATAATCATGACCTCTTTAATTAATCGTATCTCAAGAACAGTGAAGGCTATTACTAAAGTTGGTGCCGTTAGCAGCCTATGGTTGGCCGGCTCAATGGTGTCTATCAGTGCTAATGCCGAGGATATCCTTACCAGTACGCCTGTGACTTATGCTTTGGCGACAGAGCTAACCAAAGCCACAGACATTACCACCGAATATCTACCACCTAAGCGCTACGGTATTGACCGTCTGCCGAATTGGTTTGGTACCAAGGGTGCGAGTAAAGTGCTTCAATCGGGTGAAAAGGCGACCGTTGCGGTAACGTTGTCATCGATCTGGCAAGCCGACCCTACGTTTGTATACGCAAGACAAAGCAATATCCGTTTAGTTGAGGTTGATGCCGCTCAAGCGATTACACCGCGTGCACAAGGCGTTGCTGCGCTTACATTGTCGAATGGTGATGTGTCTAAATACGCATGGTTAAACCCGACCAACTTAACACGTATGGCGGCGATTGTGGCTGACGACTTTAAGTTGTTGTGGCCTGCGCAAGCTGAAACGATTGATAGCAACTTACAACGTGTGATGTTGGATGTTCGTGAACTGATCAACAAGCAGCAAGCAGTATTGCTCGACAATGACGTAGATTCAGTATTGTTGCTTTCAGAAAGCTTGGAAGATTTCGCCTCTGGCAGCCAACTGTTTGTTGAAGAACGCATGTTCAAAGCTGAACTGGAATGGACAGAGCAGGACAAAGCCAAGCTTAAAGAGATGTTTTCGGAAGATGATGCTCTATGGTTAGTTACAGCGAAAAAGCCAAGCAACTTGATTAAATCATTGGTACCGAATGAGCGTATCTTGGTAGTGGATTCTGTTGATCGTTGGGGCAGAGCGGGAATCAACGCAAAAGCACCGTTTGCCCGTTGGGAAGTGCAGCCATTCAAAGGCTAACCAGCGCGATTAAAAATGGTAGGATCAAAAAAGCAGCCCAAATAGAGGCTGCTTTTTTTGTTCTTGTTCGTTGCCTCTGGTCAGAGTGCCTGGCAAGAACGCTGCGAGTTTAAACTTACTCTGCAGCTTTTTTTTCTTTAGTTTCGATACCAGCTTCTTCGGCTTCAACGGTTGCTTCTACTGAACCTTCAGCTTGCTCTTGAGCTGCTTTCGCTTGTTCTTCAGCTTCCATTTTTGCACGGTCAGCTTTAGAGATGTAGCGAGGCTTGTTGCTACTATGCAGTTTAGAATTCGCCTGTTTCTGCTTCTTTTTTAGAATTTGATTGATTTTTTTCTTACGGTTCATTGCTGCATAGCCTTGTATTTAGTTTAGGCGGTGGAGGATAATCATTTTAGCTCTAGAACTCAATATTTACATGGTATTCAGCAAGGAAAATATCACTATGCAGTCAGTCGAGACCGAACGTTTAAGATTAAGAATGATCACACCTCAAGATGCGGCGTTTATTCAACGACTATACAGCTCAGAAGATTTCCTGCGTTACATTGGTGATAAGGAAATCAACGACACTGAAAAGGCTGTCGAGTACATTGAAAACAACATTCTTAAGATGCATGAAGAGAAGGGTGTCTGTTTGTTGATGGTTGAAATCAAAGAAACTTCAACGCAAATTGGTATCTGCGGATTAATAAAAAGAGACACCTTAGCGTCGCATGATATTGGCTACGGGTTTGCTCCTGAGTTTTATGGTCAAGGCTTTGCCCAAGAAGCCGCGGAGGCGATAATTGAACAAGCTAAGCAGAATGCTGATATCGATCATTTAGTTGCCATCACTACCTCTGATAACATTCGAAGTATCACACTACTGACTAAGTTAGGCTTTGTGTTTGAGCGAGTCGAAGACGTATTAAGTGAAAGCGTCAATCTCAACCTGTACGGTTTCTCATTAGGTAATTAAAACATGTTCCAACATAACAATATTCTACAAGGCGAACTCGCAACGGAGTACAAAACCGTTATTGCGATGGTGCACATCTATTGCAAAGATCACCACGGTGAAGTTCGTCAGAATAACGCGTTATGTGAGGAGTGTGAGCAACTGTTGCGTTACGCCGAAACACGATTGGATAGATGTCCTTATGGCGAAGCAAAACCGACCTGTAATAAGTGTCCGATTCATTGCTATAAACCAGACCCGAAAGAGCAAATGCGATTGGTGATGCGCTATGCCGGGCCAAGAATGCTACTTAAGCATCCGATATTAGCGATTCGACATCTGATTCATGAGAAACGGAAAGTGCCTGAAAAGCCGTTGTCGAATGTGTCGAACCGCCATATCCGAATGAATAAGAAGTAACTGGCGTTTAAAAGTGGTTGCTGAAGAAACGAAAAAGGTCTGATTGCGCAGACCTTTTTTATGTAGATACGTTTTATCTAAGTTTGAATATAGCCAGGTAACTGAAACTTACGCCGCTTGAGGCTCTTCGTAGGTCACCGTTAGGTTGTTGATCCAGCGTCGGCTCAAGTAACGGTGTGAACAGATGGTCAATTTCACGACTTCTTCTACCAACATTAGACCATAGATGTATTTAAAGTCCCATTCAGCGACAAACGCGCCGTAAACACATACTGGAATGCCCACCATCCACATCGCGATGAAATCCATGCGAAGGCAGAACGCATTATCACCACCAGCACGAATAATACCGTTAATGATCACCATGTTGAGCATGCGAATCACGACCGCAAAGCACATGATCATCATCGCAGGTGAAGCAAGCGGGTATAAAGCGTCTTTGGTCAGGTTTAGCCATGACAGAACGTGCTCTTTACCCATAAACAATAGCAAGCCTACAACCGCACCAAAACCAACCACGGCTTTGATGAACGTCAGACCCATACTCATAGCGTCATCAAACTCATCACGACCGAGTGAGTGACCAAGCAACACGGAACACGCTACAGAAATACCAAAGAATATCGAGTAACACAGCGACTCAAAAGGCGCGAGCATAGAGAACACAGCAAGTTCCGTTGTGCCCATGTGACCGAAGATCATTTGGTATGCCATAGTACCCATTGCCCATAACACGGCATTCATCGTTAGTGGCAAAGCAATACGACGGTAAGACAACCATAATGACGGACGATGTGGTGAGCTAGGCGTGGTTAACAACCAGTGTTTACGCATGCGCATATAGCCATACATCAAACCCACTTGAATCAAGCGCGCTAAAGTGGTTGCCAATGCCGCACCTGCAACGCCCATCGCTGGAATACCGAAGGCACCTTTAATGAGTACGAAGTTAAGTGCGATGTTGAGGGCAATCGTGACCGCACCAAGCAATAGTGGTGTTACGGTGTCACCTGATGAGCGCATGCTTGCTTCTACCACGACCACAATGTGAGTCAGCAGAAGGACAGGGAATCCATACCACAGGTAAGTCGCGCCAAGTTCAATCACGGTTTGATCGCTGGTCTGCAACATCATTAAAAACTGAGAACCAAGAGTGATGATTGCAGTAACAGGCAGCAGAACTTTTAAGCCAAACACCATTGCGATAGATGATACCGTTCGCGCGCTTTTTCGGTCGTTCTTTCCCCAGTATTGAGCGACTAATGTTCCGTTTGCTGAGGCCAACCCTGCCATAATCATAATAGCAACGAAGTGCCATTTTGATGCAATTCCCACAGCCGCAGCTGCTTCCATACCATAATCACTGACCATTAATACGTCAGCAAGGGCAAGAATAGCGACAAGCGCACTTTGTAAAGCAACAGGTAAACCCAGTTTAACGATACGAGGTAAGATGCTCTCTGGCTTGTTATTCATAGATGAGTTAGGGTTGATGTTAGTTGTCATAAGCTCTCCGATTTATGGCAGAACTATAGTGATTTGAGCGAAGTAACAACATGTTTAAAAAACAACAAAACCTGTGCGAATCCGTCATTGATTCAATGAGACCAAAATCAACTTGGCATGATGATGTTTTTCTCGCTGAACAGTGCAAAGAACGTTTTTTGACCGTTGAAGATATTCCAGAGATGAAAAGCTTTGGTGTCTATATGGGCGGCATGGCGAAGCTATATGATGGCTACTGGGTTGAGCGCGAATCCGTTAATGTTCATACGTTGATTTTCACTATGGAAGGTGGCGGCATTCTAACAACCGCAACATCGGTCCAAGCGATTACACCTTATACACTCGTGGTGCTTCCTGCTGAAACCCCATTTCGTTTTGAACTCGATCCTCAATATAATTATTGGAAAATGGCGTGGATGCTGACGCCTGACACCAAGCAATGGCAGCACATAGCAAGTTTAGGACAGGGGATTGTGCCTTTTGGAGAGTGTGAGCAGATCTGGTCATTAATGAACTTGGTTTACTTTGAGATAGGCGGTAGAGCCAGTTACCGTAAGTTACTCTTGAGTGAAATTATCCGAACATTGACGGGGTTTGAGCCTAAGTCGACCAGCACCACTGCACGTGTTCAAGCGCTCTATAACGAAATTGAAAGTAGTCTGCATCAGCCATGGACAGTGGCAGGGATGGCTGAAAGAGTGTTTATCAGTGAAGAGCAACTCAATAGAGTCACCAAGACGCTATTCAACCTCTCACCACGCAGTAAATTGATTCAATTACGCATGGACAAAGCCACCAGTCTACTGAAATATCAAGATTGGTCAGTTTCTATGATTGCTAATCGCTTAGGCTACAAAGATCCTTATAACTTTTCGCATCGTTTCAAAAAGCATTTCGGTTTGTCACCCAGTCAATATCGAAAGAGCCATCGACTTCTTGGTTAGCCTTGCACGATGAAATGAGAAGTGTGGGAGAAGAAGGTTACATATAGGCATGAGTTGAAAAGAGCCCTTCGCTTAGACATAAAGTCTGAACTCGGAGCCCTAATGACACGCATCTAGTGTCTGTCTATTTAAGCTTACTCGCCTGCAATCTGTAGGTGAGAGCGCTTTAGGCTAGCAATCAACATGTAGATCGTTGTAGCAAGTAGAGACGCGAACAGGTAAGTGAACAATCCTGCTTGTGAATCCATAAAGCTGTCTGCAACGATTGGTCCCGCAACAGAACCGATGCTGTAGCAAAGTAGCATGATTTGAGTCACTGACACCAAGTAGCTTGGGTCAAGGTTACGGCAACCTAAGTTAATCGCGATTGGGTATAGCGCAAATGTGGCCATGCCTAATACGAACAAGCTCATGCCTAGTACGTAGAAATCGTGATTGATAGTCAGCACACCAATGCTTGCAACCCCTAGCAGGCAGAACAAAGCCATTAATAACACTTGTCCTACGTGGTGAGATAACCAAGTCACCATCGGCTGTACAGCCATACCACCCATGATAACCAAAGCCATCAAACCACCAATGTCTTCGTGTGCAATGTTACGTTGAGCAAGTTCAACTGGCATCAAGCCGTAAATCGCACCTAGCGTTAATCCGGAAACAATGCAGCCAATTAGCGCGCTGTGGCTTAATTTGCTGATCTGCTTTAAAGACAAAGATTGCGCATCGTGGATCTGTGGTGGAGTTGCTTGTCCGTACATCAGCACAATGATCGCACCAAACAGAAGGGTGAACATTGCGATGAAAGGTACGCCACCAGTAATACCTAAGTAACCGATACCAAGCTGACCAACTGCAGAACCGCCGTACAGTGAACACATGTAGATAGCGAGACGTTTTGCGCGTTGTGACTCGTCACCGCTCATTAGCCAAGACTCTACAATCACGAAGATACCTGCAACCGCCACACCAGCCACAAAGCGAGCTAGTAGCCATACTGCTTGGTGTGGGATCAATGGCAATACAAGGATCGTTGCGATGAACACACTTAATGCGATGACGAACGCATCTTTGTGGCCAACACGCGCAATGGCACGTTCAATCAATAATGTACCAGCCAGTAGACCTGCATAGAATGCACTCGCCAACCAACTCGATAGATCTTTGTCTAAGCCATACTCAGACAGCATTAATGGTAATGAACTCATTAAGTAGCCTGAAGCGATCGCGTAAAAAGACAATGCAATAACAGGAACAGTTATGCGAGTTGTTGGTTGGATGTTGTCCAATGCAGGAGCCTCTGATAGTAAAAGAAACGATGAATTTTCCGCGACTATGGGGGAGAAACTGAATTGGGTAAAACAAATAAAAATGGTCGTTAAGATAAAAGAAATTTATCGACCAACTAAACTAAAATACGGTTGCGATATTTGGTGGTTTGGCGAGATTTTATGCGGGCAAAAAGTCGTTAAGCCGTTGTTCATTGGTGGTTTAATTTAGAAAAAGATTGCAGCGTGATTGTCTTTTTATGATTTGGATTGAGTGGGATTTTAAGTGTTAGACCGTTTCTTTACGGTATTGACGTGGCGAGTTACCACTCCACTTACGAAAGGCATGACGAAAGTTAGCGCTATCAGAAAAGCCAACTCGTTCAGATATCTCTTCAATACTCATTCGAGTTGAAGAAAGGTAGTGCCGGGAAAGGTGAAAGCGAACATGGTCCAGTATCTTCTGATAGCTCGTATCCGCTGCTTTCAGGTGACGACGCAGAGTTCGAGAAGACATGCCCAGTTCTGAAGAAATGGATTCTATAGAAGGGTAACATCCTGGCCTTTCAATCAGCATCTGAGAGACTTTCTCTTTGAGGCTACTGGGTGCACTGACTTTTGCCAACATGTCATCACACGATTTTAAGCACATCTGTAAAGTGATGGGGTTGGCGGTAGGAAGAGATGAATACAAGGTGGTTGCGTCGAACTCCCATTCAAGCCGGTCACTATTGAATTCAACCGGGCAGCGGAAAATCTCTGTGTATAGATCGCCGTATTCAGGTTTTGGATAGGGGAAGCGGATCACTTGAGAAGGAAAGGGCTGCTGTAAGACCTCTTCGCACAAACTGTGTATCGCTGCGAACCAGTATTCACAACAAAAGGGCAGTAAAGAATCGAGTTCGATAAGTTGCTCTGCGCGAAAGTAACCAATGTTGTCTTCTACAGACATGGTTTTCCTGAGGACAGGGCCAGCAAGTTGCAGATACTTGAACCCGATTAAAAAGGCATCGAGTAGTGTTTCGCTACTAAACACCGCATAACCGAGCACGCCGAAGTCGCTGAACCTCGCTTGTTGGCCGACTTTAAGCCCCAAACCGTCTTCGTTGGAATTCGCTAACGCATTACTGAACACAGCAAGCTTTTGCGCCAAAGTGATGTGTGTATCAGGAGTGTTGAGTTGGAGAGCATCGATGTTACTGCCTTCGAGCAACTCTTCAATACTAAGAACAGGCGACAGGTAACGATGCAGCAACTGAAGATCCAGAATGCCGAATGCTTGCATGTCGGGTTCGTAAACTGCGGTGTATTCCATAAGCTGCCTCTTGTTGAATATCGATATCTTAACCGAACTTTTAACATTTACGCCTGTTGCTTGTTCTCACTTTCGCAAGCTTGTTCCAAATTTTGGTTTATGTGTGCAAGGTTTTATTGGGCTTACACAGGCCGTGTCCGAATATCACCGGTTTTTGTCTTTTTGAAACCTGTTCGAAATGTTATCGAAATGTTGTAATTTATTGGGCTGCACATTGGAGCGTCTCAAACATTTTGCTCAATAACGACTCTTATCTACATGACACACCAATGTGCAGGCTCGTGATGACAAGAAAGAGACTTATTACAACGATTAGAACGTCTACGGTGACCGTCACAAATAGGTCTAAGCCGCACAAGGAGATCATGGATGCACAATCTTGCTGTTAATTTGGAGCGTAGCGCTTCGCTTTTTCCAACTAAAGCCGCTCTGCGTATGGGATCGGATGAAATCAGTTTTTCTCAGTTAGAACAACTTTCTGGAAACGTGGCTGCTAACTTGAAAAGACTTGGGTTGCAGAACGGAGATAAGGTAGCGTTGTCATGCCCGAACGTGACTTACTTTCCGATAGCCTATTACGGGATTCTAAAAGCGGGTTGTGTAGTCGTGCCTTTGAACGTGCTATTCAAGGCCAGAGAGATCGCTTATCACCTTAATGACTCTAACGCGAAGGCCTATTTATGTTTTGACGGCAGTGAAGAGCTTCCCATTGGTCGCTATGGTTTACAAGGTTTTGAGCAGGCAAACCACTGTGAACACTTTGTCGAGATGCCTATCCCAACAAACACAGACACTACTTTAGAAAGTAATGAGGAGCATGAATCAATCGCTGATTGGTTGGCACAACCTTTTACTCCTTTTGAGTCTGTGGCTTGTCATGGCGATGATACCGCTGTGATCCTTTATACCTCTGGCACGACGGGTCAACCAAAAGGGGCTGAGCTTTCCCACACCAACATGCAAACCAATGCGATGTCGTCACAGTATCTAATGAGATTGGAGTACAGCGACACCACAATGGCTACACTGCCTTTATTCCATAGCTTCGGTCAGACGGTGATGATGAACGCGAGTGTGCTAACAGGGTCCACCATGGTGTTGATTCCTCGTTTTGAACCGTCATTGGTTATTGAACAGATCATTAGCCATAAAGTCAGCGTGTTTGCGGGTGTTCCTACTATGTATATCGCGCTATTAAAGGCGGGAGAAGAGTCTTCTGATAGTTTAGAAAACACAAGCAAACGCTCTGAACAGGTTAAACACAGCTTGAGGTTAGGTGTTTCTGGCGGTGCTTCTATGCCGCTTGAGGTTATACGACAGTTTGAATCTCGTTTTGAATTACCAGTCTTAGAAGGTTATGGGCTCTCGGAAACGGCGCCGGTTGCGACCTTTAATCATATTGATGGCGATCGTTTATCGGGTAGTGTCGGTCAGCCTTTATGTGGCCACCTCATCAAGATTACTGATATACAAGGCAACTCTGTCGCTATGGGTGAACTCGGCGAAGTCTGCATTAAAAGCCCAAGTGTGATGAAAGGCTATTATCAAAGGCCAGAGGCGACAGCTGAATCTATTCGTGATGGTTGGTTCTTAACGGGAGATATCGGTCGCGTCGATGAGCATGGCAATTTGTTCATTGTTGACCGTGTTAAAGACATGATTATTCGTGGTGGGTACAACGTTTATCCACGTGAAGTCGAAGAAGTGTTGATGTGTCACCCCGATGTCGAAATGGTCGCGGTGGTAGGCGAGCATCATGAACATTTAGGCGAGGAGATCCACGCGCATGTGGTTCTTCACGAACATACGCAATGTGATAGTGCCGCCTTGATAGCATGGTGTCGTGAGCAACTCGCCGACTACAAATACCCGCGTAAGGTATTCATTCGTAAAGCCTTACCCATGACAGCAACCGGAAAAATCTTGAAGCGTGAGTTACACCCACTAGAAATAGCGGAGATGGCAAATGGATAGTTATGATTTTATTATTGTTGGCGGTGGTTCAGCTGGGTGTGTGATGGCTTCTCGGCTGTCGGAAGATCCTGATGTGACGGTTTGCTTGTTAGAAGCGGGTGGTAAAGACACCAGCCCATTCATTCACACACCCGTTGGCGTGGTGGCGATGATGCCAACCAAACTCAATAATTGGGCATTCGAAACGGTTGAACAGCCGGGTTTGAACGGTCGTAAAGGCTATCAGCCTAGAGGTAAGACACTTGGCGGTTCTAGCTCTATCAATGCCATGATGTACGCTCGTGGACATCGCTATGACTACGATAGATGGGAAAGCTTGGGCAATGCTGGCTGGAACTATGAATCCTGTTTGCCTTACTTTAAGAAAGCAGAAAACAACGAAGTCCACCAAGATGAGTTCCATGGCCAAGGTGGTCCTCTTAATGTGGCCAATCTTAGATCGCCAAGCCCTATGTTGGAACGTTATTTAACGGCGTGTGAATCGATAGGTGTACCTCGCAATGAGGATATTAACGGCGCTGCTCAGTTTGGGGCGATGCCGACGCAGGTAACACAGCTGAATGGTGAACGATGCAGTGCTGCCAAGGCTTACTTAACGCCAAACCTTTCACGATCGAATCTCACGGTCGTGACTAAAGCCACCACACATAAGGTTTTGTTTGAATGCAAGAAGGCGATTGGTGTTGAATATGGTTCTAGCGGAAAGCGTTATCAGATACGATGCAACAAAGAAGTGATTCTTTCCGCTGGCGCGTTTGGTTCTCCCCAATTGCTGTTACTGTCTGGTGTCGGTGCTCAAACTGAACTAGAGACACATGGAATCGAACAGGTTCATGAATTACCTGGAGTGGGCAAGAACCTTCAAGATCATATCGACTTAGTACATTCGTATAAATGCAGTGAAAAGCGTGAAACTTTTGGTATCTCGCTGCAAATGGCCTCTGAAATGACCAAAGCCTTACCACTATGGCACAAAGAACGCCGCGGTAAAATGAGCAGTAATTTTGCAGAGGGAATAGGCTTTCTCTGTTCCGAAGATCATATCGCTGTACCGGATTTAGAGTTTGTATTTGTGGTCGCTGTTGTAGATGACCATGCTAGAAAAATTCATACCAGTCATGGCTTTACCTCTCATGTCACCTTATTGCGACCGAAGAGCTACGGCACCGTAACGCTCAATAGTAATGATCCCTATGATCCGCCTAAGATCGATCCTGCGTTTTTCAGTCATCCTGAAGACATGGAGATCATGATTAAGGGCTGGAAGAAGCAGTATCAAATGTTAGAGAGTTCCGCGTTTGATGATATCCGAGGCAATGCTTTCTACCCTGTGGACGCCAGTGATGACAAGGCTATCGAGCAAGATATTCGCAATCGTGCAGACACTCAGTATCACCCGATCGGGACCTGTAAAATGGGACCTAGTAGCGATTCTTTAGCTGTGGTAGATAAAGATCTCAAAGTTTATGGATTGGATAATTTGAGAGTCATTGATGCTTCTGTGATGCCGACACTGATTGGGGCAAACACCAATGCACCAACCATTATGATTGCTGAGAAAGTCGCAGATCAAATCAAACAGCAATACGGGTTTGGCAAGCAAGAATCTAATATTCAAGCGAAAGGCGAAGCTGTAGTTTTATTCAAGAAGTTAAGTGATAACCATAAATAAAACAGTAGGTTAGATAGTCTTGATTTGGTAAGACTCTCTAACCTATTTTTGTGTGCTTACTTAGAATTAAGTAATGCTAAATCAATAGCTTAACCAATAGTATTACTTAGTTAGTGCTTGATTAAGCCACTGATCAAATTGACCTTTTGGCAGTGCACCGTTAATCGTATCAACACGTTGACCGTTCTTGAACACCATCACCGTTGGGATGCTTCTGATTTGATACATAGCCGCCAGTTGCTGTTGAGCTTCGGTATCAATTTTAACAAATCGAACATCGCCAGCGCGCTCTTTAGCGACATCGCTGAACACAGGTGCGAAACCTACACATGGGTTGCACCATGTCGCCCAAAAATCGACAACGACAGGCTGTGAACTGTTCAAAATTGATTGGAAATTCAGTGACGTACCTTCGATTGGTGCACCGTCTAGAAGTGCGTTTTTGCACTTACCACAAGTAGGGCTTTCTGAAATTCTTTCTGAAGGAACTCGGTTTACGCCACCGCAAGAAGGGCAACGTGTGTTGAATGTAGACATAACTTTCTCTTTTTATTGCGTCTCCGTGCCTAACGCGATTTACGAATCATGTACGGAACGCTTATACTGTTTAAAACAAGAATAAGATACTCAAATAAAAACAAACAATAAACAGGTAAATGATGACAAAATTTTACGCTGAAATTACGGGCTGGGGAAAGTGTCTGCCACCAGCCGTGCTATCCAATGATGATTTAAGCACTTTCATTGATACGTCTGACGAGTGGATTCGTACTCGAACTGGTATCGAAAATCGTCGTATCAGTCATGTAAATACCTCTGAGCTAGCGACCGTTGCTGCTCAACATGCAATGGCGTGTGCTGGTTTAACAGCCGAAGATATCGATCTTGTGATCGTAGCGACGTGCAGTCCAGACTCTCTTATTCCAAATACCGCGTCTAAAGTTCAACAGAACTTAGGCATCAAGAGCGCAGCAGCTTTTGACCTTAATGCAGCGTGTACAGGCTTTATCTACGGTGTTGAAACAGCAACTCGATTGATTCAAGCGGGCAACTACCGCAATGCAATCGTTGTGGGTGCAGAGCGTCTTTCATTCTTCATCGACTGGACCAAGCGTGATACTGCGGTTCTATTCGGTGATGGCGCTGGCGCTGTGGTTCTATCACGTACTGAAGAGCAAGTGGGTTTACAAGAAGCTCAAATCGGTTGTGACGCAGAGGGCCGTGACATTCTAGCAGTACCAAAATTCGGTACTTCTATGGACCGCTTTGCTGCTGATAACGGTTACTGGGATTTTGATTTCGTTGGTAAAGAGATCTTCAAGCGTGCAGTGAAAGGAATGGGCGCTGCAGCACATACAGTATTGAGTCGCACTGGCATCTCAACTGAAAACATCGATGTTGTGATTCCGCACCAAGCGAACATCCGAATTATTCAAACTCTGTGTGATATGGCGGGCATTGAACGTGAGAAAGCGTTTGTGAACATTCAAAACTACGGCAACACATCGGCTGCGACTGTGCCGATTGCATTGTGTGAATCGTTAGAGCAAGGCTTTGTTAAACCTAACTCAAACATTCTTGTGGCGGCATTCGGTGCCGGTTTAACTTGGGGGGCAGGCCATATTAAGTGGGGTAGCCGTGTTGAGCCGTTAGGTCAATCGGACGCTAAGCTTCCAGAAGCAGATAGCTCGGCATTAGAACTTCTAGAGAGAGCCATTTTACACTGTAAAACGCGTCCTAATTCTGAGAATGAGTAGCAGCATGGCCCAAGTTCGTTTTATGACAGAAGCCGACCTCGATGGAGCGGCTTTAGTTCACCAAGCTACTTTTGTTCGACAGCAAAACTCAAAAAATTGGTTACAATGTAACTTAAATGCTGCGCCACGCTTTCTTAACTTTGTTGCTGAAAGCGATGGCGAGATTGTCGGCTACATTATTTGGGTTCAAAAGAGTGGGTTTAGGCCTGAAGCTGTTTTGGAGCTAGAACAACTTGCTGTGTTACCGAGTGCTCAGGGGCAAGGATTGGGCAAAAAGCTGATTCTAGACTCTTTGCCTCAAGTGAAGCAGAAGCTATCAGAGCAGGGCTCGACACTAAAACATGTATTAGTGACCACCAGAGCAGATAACTTTGCACAAAAGCTCTATCAGTCGACATTGGGCGCTCAAGTCGAAACCACGATTTCAAACTTTTACTCAGCCGATGAAGTGCTTATGATAGCTCGCAATGTAGGTGAACGAATCTGATCGCTGAGTTCTTAGAACCATTATTATCAGCGGCATAACTCGATTAACGTTTTATTAGGGGCTTCTGTGGCCCTTTTGTTATTTCTTAGGAAGTATTTTGAAGAAAGTTTTAGCAATTGGCTACGTTTGGCCAGAACCGAATTCATCGGCGGCTGGCAGCCATATGATGTCTCTTTTACGTCTATTTAAGAGACAAGGTTGGTCAGTTGAATTTGCAACACCCGCTCAAGAAACCGAGCACATGATTGATCTCTCTGAAGAGGGCATCACAAGCCAATCTATACAGTTAAATTGCGATAGCTTTGACGATTACATTGAAGAGCTGCAGCCCGATGTTGTGATGTTTGACCGTTTTATGATGGAAGAGCAATTCGGCTGGCGCGTCGAGAAGGTATGTCCCAATGCCTTTAAGCTACTGGATACTGAAGATTTACAATTCCTACGCAATGCTCGACATGAAGCTGTTAAGAAAGAGACAGAGTTAACGAAAGAGCACCTGTACAGTGACTTGGCGAAACGTGAAATCGCTGCAATCCTGCGCTGTGATCTTTCGTTGATCATCTCAAGTTACGAGATGGAATTGCTCCAATCTGAGTTCAATATCGATCCAAAACTATTACATCACCTGCCGTTCATGGTTGATCTCAACACGTTGCCTGAAAGTACGAAAAGCTTTGAAGAACGTAAGCATTTCATGACGATAGGTAATTTTAGACATGCGCCTAACTGGGATGCAGTGCTTCAGTTACAGAAGATTTGGCCGAAGATTCGTAAACAGTTACCTGACACTGAACTTCATATTTATGGATCGTATCCGCCGCCAAAAGCAACCGCTTTGCATAACCCTAAAACTGGCTTCCATATCAAAGGTTGGGCGAAAGACGCTCAAGAAGTGATGGAGCAGGCTCGTGTGTGTGTTGCACCTTTACGATTTGGCGCAGGCATTAAAGGCAAGTTACTTGATGCGATGAAGCTACAGACTCCGAACGTGACCAGTGAAATCGGCAGCGAAGGCATGTTGCCACAAGGAGAACTGCAATGGCCAGGTGCGGTTGCTGATGATATCGACGAATTTGTTGAAGCTGCAGTTGCCCTTTATAAAGATGAAGAGAAGTGGCTTAAGGCACAAAGCCGATGTCATTCAATCCTTGAAGCGCACTACGAGCAGAATAAACTGGGCGACACATTGATTGAGCGATTGATTGCGTTAGAGTCGGATCTTGAATCTCATCGACTGGATAACTTCTTTGGTTCGATGCTCAAACACCACAGCATGGCGAGCACGAAGTATATGTCCCAGTGGATAGCTGAAAAGAACAAGACTAAGTAGCTTACATAATACAACCAATACAACCGAATTAAATCATAAGCCCTTAGGTTAACGCCTAGGGGCTTTTTTCATGCAGGGCGCTTGTTAATTCCAGACTTACAAAACGACACATACTCGCAGTACATTAGCATTGACTAATTTATATTTATTAGTAAACTCTAATTTATAGGTTGTTATGAGTTTATGATGTTTGTGGATAGGAGAGGTTTGTGCTTAGTTTGATTCCTTGGGATGCTTTTTTCGGCGGCATGTTGTTAGGCGTGTCGGCCATTGTTTTAATGTTGGGGATTGGTCGAGTTGCTGGCATTAGTGGCATTGTCAGCCGATTATTGCCAACTGGCACCAGCAACAAAGAACGTAAAGATGCGGATACAGCAAACACCGAAAAACACTGGCGTATCGCCTTTGTTGTGGGAATGGTCGCAAGTGGTTGGCTATTAATTCCGACGGGCTACCAACTTCCGCAGTTAGAAGAGATGAATCTCGCTTTAGTGATTATTGCTGGCCTTCTGGTGGGCTTTGGTACTAAAACAGCGAACGGTTGTACTAGCGGGCATGGCATTGTCGGAATGGCGCGTTTATCTAAACGTTCTATTGTTGCGACCTGTGTATTTATGGGTGTGGCAATCGTAACCGTGTTTATCAAGAATCTGACTGGCTTGGGGGCATAATGAAAAACGCTTCATTTACTATCGTTATCGGTTTGGTCGCAGGTATTCTTTTTGGCTCTGGCATGATCATCTCAGGGATGGTTGATCCTGAGAAGGTACTCGGCTTCTTAGACATTACCGGTAACTGGGACATTAGTTTGGCATTCGTCATGGGTGGCGCGCTATTGGTCTTTGCACCGTTTTATCATCTGGTCATTAAAAAGCGCGCTAAAGCCATCAATGGCGAGCCGTTAGATAGCCGTAACAATCCGTTGATAGACAGAAAGCTGATTCTTGGATCTACAGCGTTTGGCTTAGGCTGGGGGATTGCAGGCTTTTGCCCAGGCCCTGCGGTAACCAGCCTAAGTGGCGGCAACCCGACGGTGTGGGTGTTTATGATAAGCATGCTGGTGGGAATGTGGCTGGCGGATCGTATGAACAAAACGTGTTAGTAGCAAGCTTATAGCTGATTACATTGGCTTTGACGTTATCCGTTCTGAGCTGACCAAGCATAGAGGTTGACTCGCTTTCAGCACGAAAGTCAGTCAGCCTCTTTCTATATTTACTGTTTCTATTAGTTTCAGCTATCTACAATCTGCTGTTATCTAAAATCTACTATTTAATAGTCGTTGAAACTGGACAGTGGTCGCTGAGTTTGTAGTCCAGAACATCTTGTGTTTCAAATACCTTCTGCTTTGCAGGAGAAGCATTTAGCGACTCACTCACCACAATATGATCAATAACAGAGCGGAACTGATGTGTGCGATAATTGTTGCGGTTAGAGCGTACCTTACAATCTGCACGGGTCTTTCGTGTCGCTAACTGCGCATCAGTATATTGTGATAACTCTTTCCACATCCAATCTCGTGAGTAAGCGAGGTTATGGTTAAAGTCGCCAAGAATGGCGTAGTCTTCGTTATTGCGCTCTCTTTGCTTTATCCACTTGTTCAGTTGCTGACCTTGCTCTTTTAAACGAGAGCAATCGCGGTTGGACTTATACGCTCCGCTACAACCTGCCTTTAAATGCACAGACAACATGTGAATGGGTTTAAAGTTTGTTTCTACAACGATATAGCTGGCAAACCTAAGTTTACTGTTGGATGTGGTTTCAAGCGGAAAGTCAGCGTAGTCGGTGAGGGCTACTCCTTTACGAACTGCAAATCCCGTGTATTGGTTCACTTCTTTAAATTGGCGGTTGCTGTTCTTAGATAGCGCCCGGTCAGACATCAATATCTTGTATTGATCACCAGCCACACGCTGAATGGCATTTACGTTATCGACTTCTTGAAACGCAACCACGTCTGCGTCTAAGGATTGAAAATAAGTTGCGAGTTTGTCGAAATCAGCTTGATCACGTTTGTCAGAAAACTTATTCACAGCCTCGTTGGTTGATAACCATTCGATATTCCAACTGGATATGGTCAAAGGTTCAGCAAATGTCTGGCTACTGAGTAAGCAGCCTAACATTATCCAGTTTTGAAGTCGTTTCATGCCAAATATCCCTAATTTTGTCTGCCAATATTGATGAGCCGTTATCCTACAACACTTACCAAAAATTCAACTCTTTTTAGGAGTTTTTTTATTGTTACATTGTTTCTTTTCGACTTGAGAACTAGCGTAATAATATTGAATTGATCTTAGTCAGCGTTCTCTTTTTATTGATCCAAATCAATACTCAAAGTTGGTGGTTCTCGTTAAATACGCCACAATATCTAGTGTTAGTTAAACGATAAATCGCTCTATATAGTGTGTTTGTGGATAAGTCTGTGAATACCTCAAGAGTAAGGAGAAGTGGTGAAATCAATCGTAATCAAGCGTGATGGCTCAAGAGCTCCATTCAGTAGAGATCGCATCCAAGCTGCAGTGGAAGCAGCATCAGACAAAGCCGATAAGGAAATTGCTATTTATGCACTGAATGTGGCATTAGCAGTTGAGTTGAAGCTCGAAGACTACGATGAAGTTCATATCTCTGAAATTCAAACCATGGTCGAGAACGAGCTAATGCAGGGACCATACAAGTCTCTGGCTCGTGCCTACATTGAATATCGTCATGACCGCGACATCGCCCGTGAGAAGCAAAGCGCTTTAACGCGTGAGATCGAAGGTTTGATCGAAGAAAGCAACGTTGATCTAATCAATGAAAACGCGAACAAAGATGGCAAAGTAATCCCAACTCAGCGTGACCTGCTGGCGGGTATCGTGGCTAAACACTATGCGAAAACTCACATTTTGCCACGTGATATCGTACATGCTCACGAATGTGGTGATATTCACTACCACGATCTAGACTACGCACCGTTCTTCCCAATGTTTAACTGCATGCTTATCGATCTGAAAGGCATGTTAACGCATGGCTTCAAGATGGGTAACGCGGAAATCGACACACCTAAGTCTATTTCTACGGCGACAGCGGTAACCGCGCAGATCATCGCGCAAGTGGCGAGTCACATCTACGGCGGCACAACGATTAACCGCATCGATGAGGTTCTTGAACCTTACGTTATGGCGAGCTACGAGAAGCACTTATCGCTAGCGAAAGAGTGGGACATTCATAGCCCAGAAGCTTTTGCTATCTCTCGCACAGAGAAAGAGTGTTACGACGCGTTCCAATCTCTGGAGTACGAAGTAAACACGCTGCACACCGCTAATGGACAAACACCATTCGTGACGTTTGGTTTTGGTTTAGGTGAAAGCTGGGGCTCGAAATTGATTCAGCAATCAATCTTGAAAAACCGCATTGCAGGTTTGGGTAAGAACCGTAAAACAGCCGTGTTCCCTAAACTGGTATTTGCGATCAAAGATGGTTTGAACCACCAGAAGCAAGATCCAAACTACGACATCAAGCAATTAGCGCTAGAGTGTGCGTCTAAGCGTATGTACCCAGACATTCTTAACTACGACAAAGTAGTAGAAGTGACAGGGTCATTTAAAACTCCTATGGGTTGTCGTAGCTTCTTGAATACTTACGAAGAAAATGGTGAGTTGATTCACGAAGGCCGTAACAACTTAGGTGTTGTTAGCTTGAACTTGCCACGTATTGCGATTAACGCAAAACAAGATATGGCTCAGTTCTACGAACTGCTTGATGATAAACTCAAGCTGGCTCGTCGTGCATTAGAAACTCGTATTTCTCGTCTAGAAAACGTGAAAGCGCGTGTTGCTCCAATCCTATACATGGAAGGTGCGTGTGGCGTTCGCTTGAAAGCAGACGACTCTATTGCAGACATCTTCAAGAACGGCCGTGCGTCTGTTTCTCTTGGTTACATCGGTATCCACGAAGCAATGACTGCGCTTTACGGCACAGACGTTCACCTGTACGACGATGGCGAAATGCGTGCTAAAGCGCTTGAGCTGGTGGAGTACATGAAGCGTGAAGTGGAATCTTGGACGAAAGAGACAGGTTACGCATTCAGCCTATACGGCACACCAAGTGAAAACCTATGTAGCCGTTTCTGCAGCATCGACACCAAAGAATTTGGTGTGATTGATGGTGTGACAGACCGTGGTTACTACACCAACAGCTTCCACTTAGATGTGCAGAAGACAGTGAACCCATACGACAAGATCGATTTCGAGATGCCTTATCCTGAAATTTCTAGCGGTGGTTTTATCTGTTACGGCGAATTCCCGAACATGCAGAAGAACATCGAAGCACTAGAAAACGTATGGGATTACAGCTACACACGTGTTCCTTACTACGGCACTAACACACCGATTGATGAGTGTTACGAATGTGGTTACAACGGTGAGTTCGACTGTACAAGTAAGGGCTTTACGTGTCCTAAATGTGGCAACCATGACTCAACCAAAGTATCGGTGACGCGCCGTGTTTGTGGTTACCTTGGTAGCCCAGATGCACGACCATTTAACTTCGGTAAGCAAGAAGAAGTTAAACGCCGCGTGAAGCATCTTTAGTAAGCTCTAAGATTATTAGCTAGCTTACTTAGAAGAGCTACGTTTCAAGAAATATGTTTGGTATCGGCGCTATGTCGATACCAATTCATTTGTTTCAACTCTCGCTACTTTTCGAGTTAAACCATTAAGCCATCACGAGTTTTCAATACTGCCTTATGAATTATCACCAATATCACCCAATCGACGTTGTAAATGGCCCTGGAACACGCTGCACTTTGTTTGTGTCGGGTTGTGTACACCAGTGTCGCGGGTGTTATAACCAATCAACGCAAAGGTTGGACTCCGGGCATTTGTTTACTCAAGAGCTGCAAGACCACATTATCGCTGATCTCAATGATCCACGAATCAAGCGTCGTGGCTTGTCGCTTTCTGGTGGTGATCCTTTGCATCCTGCAAACGTGTCTGAAGTGCTTAAGCTTGTTCAGCGTGTAAAAGCAGAATGTGAAGGCAAAGACATCTGGATGTGGACGGGCTACGAGCTCGACGAACTCGACGAAAAGCAGAGGCAAGTACTTGAATATGTTGATACTTTGATTGATGGTCGTTTTGAGCAAGATAAAGCGGATCCAATGTTGGATTGGCGTGGTAGTTCAAACCAAATTATTCATCGGTTCCGACTCTAGTAGACTTTCGTTAGTTAACGTCAACCTACATTAGTGCAAATTAGTAGCCTCAGCTTCTCTGTTGAGGCTTTTTTATTTTATGACGTTCTAAATTTGTAAATTGATTGAATATTGAACTATATGGAATAGGGAATATTAGATTGCACCAGTCTCAACTAGAGTTATCTCCTAAAAATCAAAACTTTGATGAATTTCTGTTTCTTAAATTGTAAATAAAATGATAACTTGGAGGCCATTACTTGAATTTCAAAGGGTTGTGACTTTCATGTTTTCACATCTACCAAAACCAACTTTAGATCCAATTCTATCTCTTTCTGTTGCTTACCGCGGCGATACTCGTACTGATAAAGTCGACTTAGGCATTGGCGTTTACAAAAACGATCAAGGCGAAACTCCGATCATGAAAGCCGTTTCTATGGCTCAAGATATCGTTGTTGAAACGCAGAAAACCAAAGCTTACGTTGGCCTAGCAGGCTGTGAAGAGTTCAACCAGAGCATGGTTGATCTGCTGCTTAAAGGGACTTCTGCAATGGATCGCGTTGCTGCGATTCAAACACCGGGTGCAAGTGGTGCACTTCGCATGTTGGGTGACTTAATGAAAGTTTCTCAACCAGACACCACGGTTTGGATTTCAAACCCAAGCTACGTTAACCACAAACCGGTGATGGAAGCGGCAGGCTTAAAAGTTCGATATTACAATTACTTCAGTCCTGAAACGAAGCAAGTTGATACTGCAAGAATGTTGGATGACCTTTCAAAAGCGGGTCCATCAGATGTGGTACTACTGCACGGTTGCTGTCATAACCCAACGGGTGCGGATATCGACTTTGAGGCGTGGCAGGAAATTACCAAACTATCGCAGAAAAATGGCTTCTTGCCGTTCGTTGATATTGCTTACCAAGGCTTTGGTGATGGCTTAGAAGAAGACGCAAAAGGTCTTCAACACATGGCTAACAACGTCGAAGAGATGTTGATTACGACATCTTGCTCGAAGAACTTCGGTTTATACCGTGAAAGAACGGGTGCCGCTATCGTGATTGGCAAAAACAGCGAACACGTTGGCAATGCTAAAGGTAAGCTTCTAACGCTTGCTCGTTCAACTTACACAATGCCGCCAGATCATGGTGCAGCTTTGGTTAAAACAATTCTTCAGAATCAAGAGCTAACCTCGATTTGGAAGCAAGAATTGAGTGAAATGCAGCAACGTTTGTTAAATCTGCGCCAAAGTTTATGTGATGAATTGCGAAATACTTATAACACGTCACAATTTGACTTCATTGAAAGCCATAAAGGCATGTTTAGTGTACTAGGCTTTAAAGAAACTCAAATGAATCAATTACGTGAAGAATATGGAGTCTATGGTGTTGGTGATGGACGCATCAATATCGCAGGCCTTTCTGAATCTCATATTCCTTATGTAGCAAAAGCGATAGCAAACGTTTCAAAATAGAAGGTGACTGAATGTATAATTGGAAAGCGATTGTAGTTTTAATGCTAAGTGGTGGCCTGTTTGCTTGTTCGGCTACAACTCAAGCTCCTGTTGAGCCAGAGCAAAAGCCTCAAATCGAACAACCTGTTGTGGATGACTCTTCAAAAACTGACGCAACAGAAGGCGAGAAAGTAACGGAACCTACTGAGAAGCCTGAAGAAGTAAAACCAACTGAGCCGGAAGTAAAACCTGCACCTGTTGAAAAACCAGTAGAGAAGGTTAGAAAAACAAGTGACGGCAAACTGATTCTTGGTGAAGAAGAGTGGGTGTTTGTTCCTGGTTTAAAAGAAGCGTTTAAAGCACGTGTCGATACCGGTGCAACAACCTCTTCAATCAGTGCAGTTGATATTGTTGATTTTGAACGTGACGGCAAAGACTGGGTTAAGTTCAAGATTGAACACGACGGAATTACAACTGAAGAGATCAGCTTACCAGTAGAACGCTGGGTTAAGATCAAGCAATCAAGCGCAGAAGGCACACAACGACGCGCTGTGGTTGTAGCTTCGATTCAAATTGGCGATCTAAAAGACAAAACTGAATTTACGCTAGCCGACCGAACGCATCTTTCTTTCCCACTTCTGTTGGGTAGAAGCTTCTTTAGAGATGTTGCGGTTGTCGACGTGAGCAAAAAATACGTTCAGAAGAAAATTACTAAATAACAAGTTCTGCTCGTCATCAAAGCTTTTCGTTTTGAAGAGCTATAGTTTCAAAGGTGACGAGCTTAAAAGACTTTTAGTGTTGATAAATGAAATCCCTACCAGTTCTGCTGGTGGGGATTTTTTTATTTACACCCCATAACGTATGAAAAGCATCTAAATGGTCTATGTTTACTATTCGTTTACTGTTTAGCCTCGACAACGTGATCGAGATCTCTATATAATCCGCGCTTCGATTTTTGTTTAATCCATACTTTCGTACTTCTTATTTAGGTTCTTGAAATAGCCTAATAATTATCTGTCAGTACACGCTTAGGAATTAGTTCTTTGATATCTACCGCGAACATCACAATGCAATTTGGCGCAGAGCCGCTGTTTGAAAACATCTCTGCTAAATTTGGTAACGGCAACCGTTATGGTTTGATCGGCGCTAATGGTTGCGGCAAATCAACGTTCATGAAAATCCTAAGTGGCGCATTAACGCCAAGCTCGGGCAACGTTTCTATCACTCCAGGAGAAAAACTGGGTGTGCTAAGCCAAGATCAGTTCGCTTTCGAACAGTACAGCGTTATCGACGTTGTGATCATGGGCGACAGAAAACTTTGGGAAGTAAAACAAGAACGTGACCGCATTTACTCTTTGCCAGAAATGAGCGAAGACGACGGCATGAAAGTCGCAGAACTTGAAAGTGAATTCGCGGAAATGGATGGCTACACAGCAGAAAGCCGTGCTGGCGACATCCTAATTCAAGCGGGTATTGAAGAAGAGTTCCATTTCGGCTTGATGCAGCAAGTAGCTCCAGGTTGGAAACTGCGTGTGCTATTGGCACAAGCTCTGTTTGCAAACCCAGATATCCTGCTTCTTGATGAACCAACCAACAACTTGGACATTCACACGATCAACTGGCTTGCTGAAGAGCTAAACCAGCGTAAATGTACAATGATCATCATTTCGCACGATAGACACTTCCTGAACTCTGTGTGTACACACATGGCAGACATCGACTACGGTGAGCTACGTGTCTACCCTGGTAACTACGAGTACTTCCTAGAAGCATCTGGCTTGATTCGTGAACAGCTTTTAGCAAGCAACGCTAAGAAAGCGGCTGAAATCAGCGAGCTTCAAGATTTCGTAAACCGTTTTGGTGCTAACGCATCTAAAGCAAAACAAGCAAGCTCTCGTGCCAAGAAAATGGATAAGATCACGCTTGATGAAGTGAAATCATCGAGCCGCATGAGCCCATCTATTGATTTTGGCGAAGGTAAGAAACTACACCGTCAAGCGCTTGAACTTCAAGACCTTGGTCACGGCTTCGATGGCGAAACATTGTTTGCCGGTGGTAACTTGCTGCTTGAAGCGGGTACTCGTCTTGCGGTTATCGGTGAGAACGGTGTAGGTAAAACCACGCTGCTACGTTGCCTAGTTCAAGAGCTAGAGCAAAACGAAGGTATCGTAAAATGGTCTGAAAACGCATCTGTAGGCTACTGCCCACAAGATAGTACGTCTGACTTTGATAACGACCTGAGCATCTTCGATTGGATCTCACAATGGCGCACAGTGAAGCACGATGACCTTATGGTACGTGGCATTCTAGGTCGCCTATTGTTTACTGCTGACGATGCGAACAAAAAAGCGCGTAACTGTTCTGGTGGTGAGAAGAACCGTCTGTTATTCGGCAAGCTAATGATGCAAGACATCAACGTGCTTGTAATGGACGAACCAACCAACCACATGGACATGGAAGCAATCCAAGCCCTGAACGACGCGTTGAAGGTTTACACTGGCACGCTTATCTTCGTAAGCCATGACCGAGAGTTCGTTTCTTCATTAGCAACACACATCATCGATGTAAAAGATCAACAGCTAGTGAGCTTCCAAGGTACTTATGAAGAGTACTTAGATCACCAGAAAAAGATGCTGATGGTTAGCTTATAAAGCAAGTCGCTGGCTCAGGTCGTGAACGACTAAAAGCCAGCGAAACTAACAAACAAAAAAGCCCCGAACATTAATATGTTCGGGGCTTTTCTATGTAATACGTTTAGCTATTTATTACTCAGTAATTGAAATCTAGATTAGAATCCGAATCGAGCCGACATTAAGATTTGGTGGCCATATGTGCCGTTATTGCGCATATCAAGACCAACAGACAGTTGATCAGTTGAATGGAAACGAGCACCGATACCCAAAATTGAACGAGTGTCATCGTTGTCGATCAGTTGACCAAGGCGTGCGTTAACTTCAACGTTTGCCATTAACCAAGCTCTCAAGCCAAGGTTAATTTCTGTTTTGATGTGGTTATCGTCATTCCGTTCAATGTTGTGCAGCAACATTTGGCCAGTAACGTCAGCAAATTGACTGATTGGGCCGTTGAATCCCATACCTACCGCTGCATCCCAATCACTTTCAAATTCTGAATCGATACGAGCAACAAAATGAGAGTTCTGAGTGAACATTGTTGTGACTTCACCACCGAAAGTACTTGGGCTAGTACCCATGCGCAGCTCGAATGTGTTGTAGTTAAAGTTGTTTGCAGACGCAGAGAATGAACACAGTGCAGCGAGTCCTAAAAGGACAGTCTTATTCGTGCAACTTAGCATGGTGACTCCATATAAATTGTATTTTGCGGCAGTATAATACAAAAAAGCCTGCAATATGCAGGCCAATTATTTGAAGTCGGTATTTTTATATTAATCGCTTATAGAACCTGGATGTGGTCCACTTCGATTTCAGGTGTCTTACCACCTTCATATTCACCGAAGATACGAACTTTTGTATCAGCGGTCAGTGGTTGTGCTAGGCGGATATCATCATCAAGTTCGATTTGAATTTCACTCTGGCCATCAGAGAAGACAAACGTGTCATTCTTAAGTTGACGAACGATCTTGCCATCCACAATTGCTTCTTGCTCTGCGAACATGCTTGTGTCGGCAAGTAGTGTCGCAACAGAAACGGTTTCAATTGGGCCAGTATAAGCAATAGCGCTTTCGTGCTTGTTGCTGTTGTGGTCACTAGCCATTGCGAAAGTAGGAGCAAGGATAATAGTAGATGCGATAGCTAATACAGTTTTTTTCATGGTGAATCCCTTAATGTTGTTTTTAGTAGAAACGTTTTTCTGAATTTGAAACGTTTCTTTTCGTTAGTACGTTTTTTGTTGAAGCGCCTGTTATCGTTCACAAGCTTCGTTTCGATGGAGCTATTAAACAACACTGGGGTTGAATCCAGAGTGAGTAACACATTCATTTTCCATTCATTTTATTGAGCATCTACTCGGCAATGACGTTAAGATGGTCGCAGAGAAATATTGCCCACAGCTATAAATTGAAAATTAAGAAATTAAGAAATTAAGGATTTAAGTACAAATGCGAGCACCATTAAGTGCCCTTATGGTTCAAGGGACAACGTCAGATGCCGGAAAAAGTGTTTTGGTGGCAGGTTTATGCCGTGTTTTGGCAAGGAAAGGAATCAAAGTGGCACCTTTTAAGCCACAAAACATGGCGTTGAACAGTGCTGTGACAAAAGATGGTGGCGAAATTGGCCGTGCTCAAGCGGTTCAGGCGCAAGCTTGTAATATAGAGCCAACCGTTCACATGAACCCTGTATTGCTAAAGCCCAACTCAGATACCGGCGCGCAAGTGATTTTGCAAGGCCGAGCGCTGAGCAACATGGAAGCGACGGGTTATCATGATTACAAGAAAGTGGCGATGGATACAGTTATCGATTCGTTTGACCGACTTTCTGAAGAATATGAAAGCGTGATGATTGAAGGTGCGGGGAGCCCAGCCGAAATCAATCTTCGTGAAAATGATATCGCTAACATGGGATTTGCTGAGAAAGCGGACATCCCTGTGATCATCGTTGCTGATATTGACCGTGGTGGCGTTTTTGCGCATCTCTACGGGACATTAGCTCTATTGTCTGAATCTGAACAAGCTCGTGTAAAAGGCTTTGTGATAAATCGTTTTAGAGGCGATATCGCACTGCTTCAATCTGGCCTAGATTGGCTAGAGGAAAAAACCGGCAAGCCAGTCATTGGTGTTTTGCCATATCTGCATGGTTTTAACTTAGAAGCGGAAGATGCCATTACCTCTGCTCAAGAGTCTTACGGAGAAGCTAAGCTTAAGGTGGCGGTGCCAGTGCTAACCCGAATCAGCAACCATACAGACTTTGACGCGTTAAGATTGAATCCTTCGATTGATTTACGTTATGTCGGTAAAGGCGAACGTGTAAACAATGCTGATTTAATTATCTTGCCGGGTACAAAGTCGGTAAGAGCAGATTTGGATTACCTAAAAGAACAAGGCTGGGATAAAGATATTCAACGCCACCTGCGCTTAGGCGGCAAAGTGATGGGTATCTGCGGTGGCTACCAAATGTTAGGTAACATCATCCACGATCCTGATGGCGTTGAAGGGGAACCCGGCAGCAGCGAAGGGTTAGGGTATCTGGATACTGAAACGACCCTTACACAGCAGAAAACCTTAACCAACGTACGCGGCACCATGACGCTGGATGGCAAAACAGCACAAGTAAAAGGGTATGAAATCCACGTAGGTAGGACTGATGTCAAAGAAACAGCCTTACCGGTTCAGTTAGAATCTGGCAGCCTAGATGGCGCTGTGAATCAAGATAACTCGATTTTTGGTACTTACTTGCATGGCGTATTCGACAACAGTGATGCGTTGTCGCTTATTTGCGAATGGGCAGGAGCCAACGATGTGACCGCGATTGACCACGAACAGCTTAAAGAGCTGGGTATTAATCGAATCGCTGATGCCATCGAAGAGTACTTAAATCTTGATCTGCTTTGGCCAGAGTTAACAGCTTAAGCCGCCATTTAGAAGTTAGCTAAAGAACTTAAACGAACAATAGATAAGTGATAACAATGAAAAAGCGAGTCTTCCTTTTAACCATGGCTTTAACTTCGGCATTGAGTTCTAGTCATCTTTTTGCTGCGGAAAAGCTACGAGTTTACGCTGCATCGTCGATGACCAATGCGGTTAATCTGTTGGTTGAAGAGTTTGAGAAAGACCATTCTGTCGATGTGATTCCTGTGTACGCGAGTACGTCGTCTTTGGTGCGACAAATCGAAAGAGGAGCACCAGCAGACATTTTTATCTCGGCAAATGAGAAATGGATGACGCATTTAGTCGATCGTAAATTGGTTTATAGTGACAATGTCACAAACCTATGTGAAAACGAACTGGTGCTGATTGCTCCTAAAGAGACATCGGTAACGTTAGACCTATCAAAAGGTGAACAATGGGCTAAACTGCTTACTAATGAAAGGCTCGCAGTGGGTAACACCATGTCGGTTCCTGCTGGTATCTATGCAAAAGAAGCGTTAGAAACGTTAGGTGTATGGGACGATGTGAAAACTCGATTGGCACCAAGTAACAATGTTCGTATGGCCTTAGCCTTAGTCGAGCGCAGTGAAGCTAAGCTTGGCATTGTCTACAAAACGGATGCGTTGCTTTCTAAAGAAGTAAACCTAGTGTCGACCTTCCCATCAGATCTGCACACACCAATACGTTACCCTGTAGCGAAGTTGAGTGATAAAGTTGTGGCAGAAGAGTTCTATACTTTCCTAAAGAGCGAAAAAGCGAAAGACACCTTGAACAGTTTTGGATTTGAAGTGCGTTAAATGATGTATTTATCGGAATACGAATACCAAGCCTTAATGCTGAGCTTAAAAGTCGCTGGGTTTGCAATCTTATGGCTTATCCCTATCGGTATTGGCTTAGCATGGCTACTTGCTAAGAAACAATTTGTAGGTAAGAGCATTGTTGAGAGTATTGTCCATTTACCTTTGGTACTTCCACCTGTAGTTATTGGCTATTTACTGCTAGTGATGATGGGCAGGCAAGGTATCATAGGTTCGTGGCTCAATGACGTGTTTGGTATTGTATTCAGCTTTAGCTGGAAGGGCGCGGCACTCGCTTGTGTGGTTGTGGCGTTGCCGCTGATGGTTCGCTCTATTAGATTGAGCCTAGAAACCGTAGACAGTAAGCTTGAAGAGGCGGCTGCTACATTAGGCGCTTCACCTCTTCGTGTGTTTTTCACGATCACTTTACCCTTGATGATCCCAGGGGTCATTACCGGCACCATGCTTTCATTCGCAAGAAGCCTAGGGGAGTTTGGCGCGACCATCAGCTTCGTTTCAAATATTCCCGGTGAAACTCAAACCATTCCTTTGGCTATGTATACCTTTATTGAAACCCCTGGCGCTGAAATGGAAGCCGCGCGTTTGTGTGTCATTTCTATTGTGATAGCGCTGGGTTCATTGATGCTATCTGAGTGGCTCAACAAAAAGTCAGCACAACGCTTGGGAGGCAATGCATGAGTGCTTTGATCCTCCAATATCAACAACAACTTGGTGAAACGTTCTTTGATATCGACTTGGAATTACCAAGTAGCGGCATTACGGCAATTTTTGGTCGTTCTGGCGCGGGTAAAACCTCACTTATCAATGCAATCAGTGGCCTTAAACAGCCCGATAAAGGTCTGATCAGCGTATCTGGAACCACACTGTTCGATAGTGAAAATGGCATTAATTTGCCGACTCACAAACGCAACGTCGGTTATGTGTTTCAAGAGTCGCGATTGTTTCCACATATGAAGGTGGCAGCGAACCTTAAATACGGTATGAAAAGCGTCGATCAAGCGCACTTTGAGCAAATAGTCTCGCTGTTGTCTTTGGGTTCATTGCTTGACCGATACCCAGCTCGTTTGTCTGGCGGTGAGAAGCAACGTGTGGCGATTGGCCGCGCTTTGTTATCAAAGCCGAGCATTTTGTTGATGGATGAGCCTTTAGCGTCTCTCGACTTGCCTCGTAAGCGCGAAGTGATGCCATTTCTGGAAAACTTATCCGAAACCGTCCAAATACCGATCATCTATGTCACCCATAGCCTCAATGAAATTTTACGCTTGGCAAATCACCTTGTGATTATTGACCAAGGCAAAGTGATTTCGTCGGGTGTGACGGAAGAGGTTTGGGCATCGAGAGCCATGCAACCTTGGCAATCTTTCTCAGAGCAAAGCTCGTTGTTTGAAGCGACATTAGCGGAACACAATGACGATTATGCGCTGTCTCGCCTGATGCTAGGAAAGTCGACGTCGTTATGGGTTCAGAAAGTATCGAGTGAGCTTGGTACGACAGTGAGGCTGCAAGTTAGGGCAAATGATGTCTCTATCACGCTAGAACGGCCGAAAGGGACTTCTATACGTAACATCCTTCCTGTCACCATTAAAAGCGTAGAGACGCACCAACAAGGCACAAATAAGCAGAGTGTCGAGGTCGAGCTAGAGTTAGAGTCTGGGTGCTACCTATGGGCAACCATTACATTGTGGGCGCTGGATGAGTTAAATCTAGAAATCGGGCAGCGTGTTTACGCTCAAATTAAAGGTGTGAGTGTCGCTCAAAGAGATATCGCGGTAACGCATTAAACCTGACAAGGTCAGTTTTTCGATATTGCCGCGATACTGCCTGTTATAGGTTCTGAAAATTCGGTCTTGATTCCATGAATGGATACATGCGTCATTTTTATACGGTATAACTGCCAGTTTTGCGCCACACTATATGAGTGTTAAAGCATATGATTTGTCGAATCATATGAACATTAGCAACAAGAACATACAGACGTAACGATCGACGAACAGAAAATAGCGGATATAAAAAAGCCGCGTGTTTAAAGAAACATGCGGCTTAATTCTAAGTAGTACTGTTAGCGCTTAGCCTAGTTTAGGCGACTAGCGACTTACTTAGTAAAAACTTCTTTGAAATCACGCTTCAAGATTGCATCACGACGAGCTTTCTTGATTTGTTTAACCATGTCTTTTACACAGTTGTGTAGAACTTGGTCTAGCAGTTGAGCACGGTACTCTTCTTTTTCTTCGTCAGACATGTCTTCTGGAAGTTTAAGAGTAGGGAACTCTTCCATCACGTTAACACCAGCGAAAGCTTGGCTAACTGAGATTAGAGCGTGGAACTGCTCGAAGTTGTCTAAAACATTTTGTGCGCTTGCTGGAAGACTATCCCAAGCTTCGCGTACTGCTTCTTCAGACACTTCGTGAATAGAAGTAACCATAAAGTGCATCTCTTTTGGTACGCCATCAAATTCGATAACTTGACGAAGTTCTGGTGAGATGGTGGTTAAATCGATTTCTTGTTGTTCGTTGTTTGTAGCGTCTGACATAGTATTTCTCTTTAAAAAGAAACAATGCTAAAAAGATCTGTAAAAAAGTCAATCTAATATAGAGATTAGGGCATGATTTAAGCCCAAATTTGAGCTACTTTGAATATTCAACACTAGATAAAGGTGATGTGATGATAGAAAAGGGATCTTCAATGCGCATATTGCTGGTTGATGACGTTCAACTAGACAGGATGCAACTTGCTATCCGACTCAAGCAACTGGGTCATATTGTAGAAGCTGTCGGTAGCGGAAAAGAAGCCCTGAGTGTTTATTCTGATTTTGATCCTGAACTCGTGTTACTTGATATCAGCATGCCTGATATGGATGGTTTTGAAGTGGCGAATGAGGTTCGAAGCCGATTCCCAGAATGGGTTCCCATCATCTTTCTTAGTGGTCACGAAGAACCTGAGATGATCGCAAAAGCGATTGACGCTGGTGGCGATGATTACCTGATCAAGCCAGTAAACAAGGTTGTTTTGAATTCTAAGCTGATTGCGATGCAACGTATCGCGCACATGAGACGAGAGCTAAAACAAAGCACAGCCAAACTCGAAGAACTGAACATCCTTCTGCAGCAACAAGCCAACGAAGATGGCCTGACCAAATTGTATAACCGTCGATATATGGATACTAAGCTTGAAGAGAGCATAGCGTGGCACGGAAGACGTAATATATCCATGACAGTCATACTTCTAGATGTAGACTTCTTTAAGCCTTACAACGATAATTATGGTCATATTCAAGGGGATAAGTGCTTACAAGGGCTTGCTAATACCTTGAAACAGCTGTTTGTTCGTGCGGGAGAATTTGTAGGTCGTTATGGCGGTGAAGAGTTTGTTCTGATTCTTAGCGATACAGATAGTGAAGGCGCTAAGGTACACGCGACTCGAGTTAAAGAGGCATTGCATGAGATGAACTACGCTCATGAACACTCAACGGTATCGGATAGAGTGACAGCGTCACAAGGTGTGTTGTCATTTGTGCCAGAAGGTGGCGAATCTATTGCGTCTATTTACGAAAAGGTCGATCAAGCGCTTTATCAAGCGAAGCAAAGTGGTAGAAATACCTTTGTACAACGTAACATTTTGGAGCTTGCGCGTTAGTTGGCGAGCTCTTTTCGATATTTGAATTTATACTTCTAATAGCGTTTGAGCTAGGAAGTGCTTTAAGTGATAAAAGAAATGCCACATTCGAAGTCATTTTCTATGACTAACACATCTTGGACGCTTGCGGTTCCTCTATTTTTTACCGCTTTGGCGACCACTGTTAATGCCAATACGCTATCTGATCTTTTTCGAAAGGATCTAGAGCAGAGCTTTGCCACCAGTGTATTGCTCAACGACACCGATGTTTTCACTTTTGGTATCAATAACTTTGACCCCAATAAAGTGTTTAGTTTGGACAATGAAGACATCGGTTCGAATGATTCGGTAAGTCGTCGCCAAAACATCACCTCCCTGAGTTTGCCTTACACATTTGAATTACCAAGTTACATCGAAGACAACCATCAAGAGGTGACGCTACGCTTGTCTGCATTGCGAATCGAGAACGATGTCGAGTACGCGGCAGCAAACAGAAACGATTTTCAAAAAGAGTCGGTAGTGTCTGGCTACGTCGAATTCGCGAATGTGTCCCAGCTAGACGAATATTGGAGCTTCAGCTCTGCAATCGGTAACCACATCTCTTACTACCGCAATGATTATGAATATCGCGCTTCGTTGCTAAAGCCTATTCAAGACCAACTGGATGGCGTATATCTCAATACTGATGCTTGGGCTTACATCATCGAGCCTAAAATCAAGCTGATGTACGAAGATAAGAATGACTGGGGAAAGTATAAATTGAGCACCAGTTGGCATTACTTTAATGGCATCGGCTGGGGCGAGGCGAATAATGGCAATGTCGGTCATCCTGAAGGGTGGTATATCGCCAATGAAGCCAAGGTTTTCTATGATCTCGTGCGTTGGGATAAGAACATCACTTCGATGTACTCGAGTATAAGACGAATTGATATTGGTGGTGACACCGTGGCATCTATGGGCACCACATCTTACTACGAGGGCAGTGTTGGTTGGTTGCTTAACCCAAACCTGTTTAATGAGTGGGTCGATAACGTGGGAATAGGTTTTACGATTAACTACGGAAGTAGCTTAAAAGGTGGCAGCTTGGTTATATTCTTCAACCAAGATTAAGCTCTTTTTTCCAGTTAAGCCCATACGGCCTCAAATCAATGAGGCTCGTTGAACTTGGAAGTGATAGTTATTGAAGCAGATCGCTATTAATGGCTTAAGCTATTTAGATCTCTAGCACTCAATATCTTTCGCTATCAACTATTGTTAACGGTCAATACACAGTTTGTTTCGACCGGTTTCTTTCGCTTTATACAGCGCTTGGTCAGCAAGCTTCAACACCTCTTCAGGATGTCTGGTGGTTGTACTATCAGACAATCCAATACTCACCGTCACATTCACCACTTCCGATGGTTTGCCTTTCTTGCCACGCTTTTTCATACCCACTTCATGATCGTCGGGGCGTTCATGACTATTACGAATCGTCATGTCGTAGTTTTGAACCTCGGAAATCAGAGCTTGAAGGTGCTCTTTAACTTGTTCCGAATGTTTTCCTTTGAAGATAATCGTGAACTCTTCTCCACCATAGCGATAAGCTTTAGCGCCGCCTGTGGTTTCCCTCAGAATGCGTGCCACCAGTTTTAACACATCGTCGCCAATGTCATGTCCGTAGGTATCGTTGAATTGTTTAAAGTGATCAATATCGACCATCGCCATCGAATACTTACGCCCCAAGTGCTTCATATCGACTTCTAAGGCGTGTCGACCGGGAATGTTAGTCAGTTGGTCGTTAAAGGCCATATCATGACTAGCAGACATCACATAGACGATGATCAGTGTGCCTGACAGCGAGAACATGGTGCTCGAGATGTACTGAATATCGAAGAAGATGAACGTACAAGAAGAAAGCAGGATAGCGCTATAAACCACAACATCGATAGAGCGGTTATACACCAACACGAGAATGGCAGTAAGGCCAAGCAAGCAAAGGCTATACAGCACTAAAACAAAAGGCAGTTTGGAGAAGTCTCTGACAATAAATAGAAGACCATCACTCCATGATTCAAAACCGCCGGCATGGAAGTGAGAGACGATCAATTGTGCCCACACCATAAACAGAACAAGAACGATGGCGTAGAGCAGCATCGACTTTGAGTTTACGCCGTTATCAGGGAAGGCATAAACAAGTAAGCAAGTGACAGGTACTAATGCCGCAAGTAACGAGAGCTCTAATAGCGTTGTGCCAGTATTGAGAGGCGTTTGTAAGCGAACTTGGATGATCAGATAAGCGACAAGCATGGTCACCGATACCATCGCCATTCGACCTTGTCTGAACGTATGGCATAGCAGAACCGCAACGCTCAATAAAATGTAAGGGAGGTTGCTAGCAAACCCTAAATTTGAGTCCGTCACGAGAATGACGTTGTCCATACCAACGAGCAAAATTGTTAACAGGACTAAAGGGAAGCAAAATCGAAACATGCTCGACGTTACAAAAGATGATGCCATTTATGTGGTGAGCCTAACTATATTGATGATCTTATTATTTAATACTATGCGTAGGATACGGTTAAACAAGCGATTGCCAAGCTTTTTACCTAAATTAGAGCAAAAACATAGTCATAGGTCGCTATTGGTGCAATCATTTTTATATGTATTTTGAGTTGCTATTAACCTTAGAACGAACTACACAGTATATATGAGAAATTAATTAGTCGTTATAGATACTTAACAAAATCTGCTCTGCTGCTCTTACGTTGGCGCTGTCACTTAAAGGGCTTGATGATCAGTTATCATTGAGTGACCTTTTCATTAAGCGACGAAGATCTGTAATGAAGTCAGAGTAAGATTAAATAATACCTAAGTTTCAACTATGGACAGTAAAACCTATAACTGAGTTATAGAAAGCTATTAGGAATTGCATGGTTTCAAGTGACTTTAGAAACGACTGCGACTAGAAAAACCGCTACAAATGGAGGTGTGGTATGCAAATTAGTGTTGATGTACATAACTATATGGAAACTCTGGTCGGTCATGTATTGGCTACCGAGGAATATGTGTCTAGTTATACCAACGAACAGTTGGCCGATCTCGCGTGCTTGGCTTTGGGCCAGCTAAAACCTATCTATATTCGTTTTGATATCGATTTTCTGTCAGCATTGCCAGAAGACAAATTGGTGCTCTATAAACGCAATAGTGAGATCGCGGTCAAAAATGCAGAAAGTATGATTATTGACGATCGAAGACGTGAACGTGACGACAATGTGCCTGTTATATTTAGTCAACACAATTTTGACGATGACGTAGAATTGCAATGGTATGAAAAGCCGTTGTTGAACCGTAAACAGTCATGATAGTTTAGGGTGAATACGGTCATTTAAGGAGTAAAAAAACGTGGGATTCTTTTCTAGATTATTTGGTGGCAAAGAAAAAACCGAACAAAAAGTAGAGATTGAGCCAGTCGAATATAAGGGTTTCAATATCTATCAAGATGCCATTGCAGAATCTGGTCAATACCGTGTTGCTGGGCGAATCGAGAAAGAATTCGATGGTGAAATCAAAACTCACCGTTTTATTCGTTCAGATGTTGTTTCAAACAAACAAGATGCCGATGAATTGATGCTCAAAAAATCGCAGATGTTCATCGACCAAATGGGCGACAATATATTTAGCTAACCAATTAGGGTTAGAATTGATGTTGGTCATAATTTAGAGAGCTTTCAGTGTATATGCTGAAAGCTCTTTTTAGTTTTATGGATAAAGAACAGCTAGTGAGTTGTTATTAAAAGGATTATTTGCAAGTGGTTTGACCTCTTGGTTCGAGACGGTCGTCATTTATCCGAATGAAGCGCTTAAATTCCGTCCAAATCGTTATAAGTAATAACTTTTCCTGTTCTTTGAACAAAACGCTTGAAGTATTAGTTGTCGTTAGATACAAACGAATAAGTCATTCGTGCCAATAGTCAAGGAATAGCTATGCAAATTGGTGTACCAAGAGAAACGCTCGCAGGTGAAACGCGAGTCGCTGCTTCGCCGAAATCGGTAGAACAGCTTCTAAAATTAGGATTTGAAGTTTGTGTTGAATCACAAGCAGGTGCGTTAGCAAGTTTTGAAGATGCAGCTTATGAACAAGCTGGAGCAAAAGTTGTCACCGCAGATGAAGCTTGGAAATCCGATATTATCTTTAAAGTTAACGCTCCGATCGTTGACGAGTCTAAAAATGAAATCGATCTTCTTAAAGATGGCGCAACATTGGTCAGCTTTATTTGGCCTGCTCAAAATCCAGAGTTAATGGAACAATTGTCCAGTCGTAACATCAACGTGATGGCGATGGATTCTGTACCACGAATTTCAAGAGCTCAGGCGTTAGATGCATTGAGTTCTATGGCAAACATCGCGGGTTATCGTGCTGTTGTTGAAGCGGCGCATGAGTTTGGTCGATTCTTCACGGGCCAGATTACGGCTGCGGGTAAAGTTCCACCAGCAAAAGTACTGGTTGCAGGTGCTGGTGTTGCTGGACTAGCGGCAATCGGCGCTGCGGGTAGCTTAGGTGCGATCGTTCGTTCATTCGATGTTCGTCCTGAAGTTAAAGAACAAGTTGAGTCGATGGGTGCTGAATTCTTGGAAGTGGATTTCAAGGAAGATACCAGTGCTGGTGACGGCTACGCAAAAGAGATGTCTGAAGCATTCAATAAGAAAGCGGAAGAGCTTTATGCAGCTCAAGCAAAAGACGTTGATATCATCATTACTACGGCGCTGATTCCAGGTCGCCCGGCTCCGAAGCTGATTACCAAAGAGATGGTAGACAGCATGAGTGCAGGTAGTGTGATTGTAGACCTTGCGGCGGCCAATGGCGGTAACTGTGAATACACGGTTGCGGATCAAGTCATTACAACGGCTAATGGCGTGAAGGTGGTTGGTTACACTGATATGGTTGGTCGACTGCCGACTCAATCATCTCAACTGTATGCAACGAACCTAGTTAACCTTTTGAAACTGCTTTGCAAAGAGAAAGATGGCAACATCAATATCGACTTTGAAGATGTTGTTCTGCGTGGTGTTACTGTCGTTAAAGAGGGCGAGGTCACTTGGCCAGCTCCACCAATTCAAGTTTCAGCTCAACCACAACAAACTAAGCCAAAAGCGGCCAAACCAGAGCCTAAAGTTGAAGAACCTGTTTCTCCAATTAAGAAAGTGGCGGGTATGGCGGTAGCTGTTGGTGCATTCGCTTGGGTAGCTTCGGTTGCTCCAGCTGCGTTCTTATCTCACTTTACCGTTTTTGTTCTCGCTTGTGTGGTGGGTTATTACGTAGTTTGGAATGTAAGCCATTCTCTGCATACGCCTTTGATGTCTGTGACTAACGCGATTTCAGGCATCATTGTAGTAGGTGCACTGTTACAGATCGGACAAGGAAGTGGCGTCGTCACGTTCTTATCATTTATTGCCGTATTAATTGCAAGTATCAATATCTTTGGTGGCTTTACCGTGACCAAACGTATGCTTGAAATGTTCCGTAAAGACTAAGGAGTAACAGATGTCTGAAGGATTAGTACAAGCAGCTTATATTGTTGCTGCTGTATTTTTTATTATGAGTTTGGCTGGGTTATCGAAACAGGAATCTGCGCGTGCAGGTAACTATTACGGTATCACGGGTATGGCAATCGCGTTGATCGCAACGATCTTTGGCCCTCACTCTGCTGGTATTGTGTGGATCATCATCGCTATGGTGATCGGTGGTGGTATTGGTATCCACTACGCAAGAAAAGTAGAAATGACTGAAATGCCAGAGCTGGTTGCAATTCTGCACAGCTTCGTAGGTATGGCTGCAGTACTTGTAGGTTACAACAGCTACATCGATCCACCTGCTGCTGTTTCTATCAACCCTGCAGATATTCATGCAGAGCACGTTATCCATCTAGTGGAAGTGTTCCTTGGCGTGTTTATCGGTGCGGTGACGTTCACGGGTTCTATTGTTGCGTTTGGTAAGCTTCGTGGCGTTATCTCTTCGTCTGCATTGAACATCCCTCATAAGCACAAGTGGAATCTAGCGGCTATCGTAGTTTCTACACTGCTGATGATCATGTTCGTTAAAGCAGACGGCAGCATGTTCGCACTAATGGTGATGACACTTATCGCATTCGCATTCGGTTACCACCTAGTGGCATCGATTGGCGGTGCAGATATGCCAGTAGTTGTCTCTATGCTGAACTCGTACTCTGGTTGGGCAGCAGCAGCGGCAGGTTTCATGCTTGCAAACGATCTGCTTATCGTAACTGGTGCATTGGTTGGTTCGTCGGGTGCGATTCTGTCTTACATTATGTGTAAGGCGATGAACCGCTCTTTCATCAGCGTTATTGCTGGTGGATTCGGCCAAGAAGTGGTTGTGTCTGATGGCGATGAAGAGCAAGGTGAACACCGCGAAACATCAGCTGAAGATGTGGCTGATATGCTGAAAAACTCTAAGTCAGTAATCATCACTCCTGGATACGGCATGGCAGTAGCTCAAGCACAATACCCAGTGCATGAAATCACTGACAAGCTACGAGCGCAGGGCATTAATGTTCGATTTGGTATCCACCCAGTTGCTGGTAGGTTACCGGGTCACATGAACGTACTGCTTGCTGAAGCGAAAGTGCCTTACGATATCGTTCTAGAAATGGACGAAATCAACGATGACTTCGATGAGACAGATACTGTATTGGTAATTGGTGCGAATGACACCGTAAACCCTGCAGCACTTGAAGATCCAAACAGCCCAATTGCTGGTATGCCAGTACTTGAAGTTTGGAACGCTCAGAATGTTATCGTATTCAAGCGTTCGATGAACACAGGTTACGCCGGTGTGCAAAACCCACTGTTCTTCAAAGAGAACACGCAGATGCTGTTTGGCGATGCTAAAAAGAGTTGTCTAAGTATCTTAGAACATCTATAGAGATCACCTCTAAACAATATGTAACAACTCGATAAGGAGCTCATTTGAGCTCCTTTTTTTATCTTACGAAAGCGACTCTATGTGTGATCTCAGTTGATACGAAGTTGACGAAGCCTGATGCAAAACTTGTCGCAATTGAGGTTTGGCTTGCCAATCAGCCTACTAGTACGTATGTACAATGTGGCCGTAATATATTGGCCTTTATCTCTGTAGCTCGCCATTCTCAATGTTTTTCATGCGGTTAAAAATTTATCTTTGATAGCGAATGGTATATATTTGGTTGATCTATATGAATTTGCGTTGGTTTGTGATCATCAAAAGAACATTTACTCTTCTTATCGCTACGTTGTCTGTGTCTGCAAACGCATTTGCCGACTCTTTACCTGAGCGTATCGATAATTTCACCAAACTCTTTGATCATGAAACGGCAATCGAATCTTACGATATTCGAGTGCTACAGGCTGATTATCCAACACGTTTGATCATGCCGTCTTCTATGCTGCCACAAACAGCAGAGTACCCGTTAAAAGACATTCAGCGCTTGTACCAGTTATCAAAAACCTGTAGTGGTAAACTGCCGTTAAGCCCTTTGATTACTGAGCCTTTAGTTTTTACTCGTGCAATGTGTAAAGGCACCAAGCTTTCTGACCGTTGGTTTAGCCGTAGTGGTTTGATTCACCCTGGCGGCGGTTCTTATGCGGCACGATACGTTGAGAAGTACCCAGAAAAATTCGACTCTCTGAAGCGCTTTATGCATATTCAAGAGCGACCAAACACCGAACACGATGAACTACTGTCTCGCTTGCAACAAATGGATAGCGAAGCAATCACCGCGCTGTTAGCGGGTGCGAGTATGTTTGTTGAGCTTGATGAGATGTGGGTAAAACGCGGCTACAGATATTACCTGTATAAAAAATCAGTCTGGAACGAAAATGCCACGCTTGCTGGGTTATCGTTTAGCTTGTCTTCAGAAGGTAAAAGCTGTTTTGTCCAGCGTGGTAATGTGTGTTGGGAAATAGAAGATCATTCAGAGCTTCTGCAAGTCGCCATGTTTATCTTGGTTATTGCCAACATCATGCTTGTCTTAGGTTGGGCGGTTTACCGTTGGAACAGTAAGAAACAAGAGATGAAGAGCCGCATGCTGGTGCTTCAAATCCTAACGCACGAATTAAGAACGCCGATTGCAAGTTTGTCATTGACGGTTGAAGGGTTCAGACGCGAGTTCGAACACTTACCAGAATCAGTATATGATGAGTTTCGTAGGCTGTGTGAAGATACACGCCGTTTAAGACAGTTGGCAGAAGCAAGTAAAGACTATTTGCAATCAGACAACCAACCGCTCGCAACAGAGTGGGTACCAAGCGTTGAAGAGTGGCTTCAATACAAAGTTGAAGAAGAATTTGCACCGGGTATTGAACTCCGTGTAAACAAAGATATTGCTGCAAAAATAAACGTATATTGGTTAGGAACGTGCATCGACAACCTGATCAGAAACGCCGTGAAATACGGTGTCGCACCAGTGATACTAGAACTGAATACTTCTGACAAGAAGCTGACATTCAAAGTTATAGATAATGGAGACTTGTCCCGCAAAGATTGGGGGCAACTAAGAAAGCCATTCGTAAGTAAGAGTGGACTCGGTTTAGGTCTGACGATAGTGGAATCTATGGTCGGAAAAATGGGCGGTCACATGACGCTTATCGGCCCCCCAACAACATTTATTTTGGAGATACCTTGTGAAACAGACATTGCTTCTCGTTGAAGATGATAAAAATTTAGCTGACGGTTTATTAGTTAGCCTTGAGCAAGCTGGATATGAATGTTTGCATGCAGAACTGATCTCTGAAGTTGAAGGCTACTGGGAACAAGCGGACCTAGTGATTCTAGACCGTCAACTTCCTGATGGTGACTCAGTAGATTCACTTCCAGGTTGGAAGAAAAAGAAAGACATCCCAGTTATTTTGCTAACGGCTCTCGTCACAGTAAAAGACAAAGTTGCGGGCCTAGACTCAGGTGCAAACGACTATCTAACTAAGCCTTTCGCTGAAGCTGAATTGTTTGCTCGAATTCGCGCGCAGTTACGCCTGCCTGATGCTGAAGATCAAGATGCATCAAAAGTGATGGCTCAAAATCTAGTTATCGATAAAGCGACACGTGAAGTGTTTTTCAATGAACTGGAAGTCACCCTAACGCGTACTGAGTTTGACCTACTGCTATTTTTGGCAAGCAACCTTGGCCGTGTATTCACTCGTGATGAGCTGCTTGACCATGTATGGGGTTACAACCATTTCCCAACAACACGTACGGTAGACACGCACGTTCTGCAACTAAGACAGAAACTGCCGGGTCTAGAAATCGAAACGCTGCGTGGCGTTGGTTACAAGATGAAAGCGTAATGAAAAAAGCCTTACTTCCACTATTAATGTTGTCTTGCGTGGTGAATACCGCGCAAGCTGCGGATTGGTTTAAGAGTAGTGATACTCTAACTCAAGTTCATAAACACCTGTTGGATAATGACTTACCTCAGATGTTTGATTCACTAGTGGAAGTTTGGCAAATCAACTCTTCTCAATCACGAGAAGATCACCTCAATGAGCTGTTCGATCAAGCATTGAACAAAGATTGTGGTAAAACCCTCACCAGAAAAACACTCCCAGATTGGATCAGTTCAGTCGTCGTTAAAAGACACATCATTCAAAGCCCTGGCCGAGATACTTTTCGCGTATCGATTGATGTTGAATCCGAAAACAACATTCAAGATATTACCTTCGAGAAATGGGTCGATAAGATTGTTTCATCGGACAGTGAGCTAACCAAAGACAGTGAAGTGGTAAACAACGCATCGGTGAGCCTATACCGCAAGCGTTACAATTTAGCATCTCAACTTGAGTCAGGCCTGTATCGTTTAAGTGTGAAAGGCGATGGCGGTAATTCATGGAGTACTTGGATTATTCTTGGTGACGTTGCTTTTCGTCAGCAAGTTCGTTGGGCATCAAAAGACACGTGGCGCATCGATAAAAAAGAACTGCTGAACCCTTATTGTCCGCTTCCTAAGCTCGAAATTGGTTTGTACGATTACATCGATGAACACTATGAGCAGGTGTGGGGCAAGAGCTATGAATCTGATTATCCAATGAACCTAACTGGCGAAGAACTTCCCAATGATCGCTACGTTTTGGCGGTTTCAATGGTGCATTCACGCTGGCAAGGTGACATAGCGATAGAACAAGCACAAACTATCAGTAAAACTTATGATATTTCTAGCGAAGAAGAGTTAAAGTAATTTAGAATTGAGCCGTTAACTATGTAAGGGATCTAACAAAGATAAACGGCATGAAAAAAACCACAAAACTACTCGCAGCATCAATTGCATTCGCCAGTCTTCCTCTTTCAGCAGCAAACTACGCCATTGAAGCGCGTGGTGATGCGATGGGTGGTGTTGGTGTTGTTTCAGCAAACTTCCTAACTGCTCCATTCTATAACCCAGCACTTGTTGCGATTTATCGTCGTAATGATGACATGGGAATGATCACGCCAAGTTTTGGCGGTAATTATAATGACCCTAATAACTTAGTTGATGATATCGATAATTTAGTTGACAGCATTGAGTCAGGTACTGTGACTGGTTCTGATCTAGATGCTCTTAATGGTGATAGCCTGAATGTTGATTTAGGTGGTGTTGTAGCATTCGCTCTACCAAATCAGTATATTGCAGCAAACGTATTTGCAAAAGCATACACTGAATCATTTGTAACCCCTGATACATCTAGTGACGCTGCTAATAGTGACTTGGTTAATGCTGAGTTAACTGCTGTTAAAGCTGTTTCTATTGGCATTATGGAAGCTGGTATATCATTAGCAAAATATCAAACGTTCATGGGACAACATTTGTCGTTTGGTATTTCTCCAAAACTCCAAAGAATCTATACGTATAACTACATTGCCTCGGCACAAAACTACGATCTAAGTGATGTTCGAGAAAACGACACCGCGGAAACTACATTTAATATTGATGCAGGTGCGCTTTGGTTTTACGGCCCATTTAGAGTGGGTTTTTCTGCAACGAATATTATAGACCGTGAGATTGAAACTAAATCCGTTAGCCAACAGCTAACAAGCAGCACAGGGGCTACAAGAACAGTAACATCGAGTCATTCTTATAACCTGGGGCCTGTCTACACTGTTGGTGCGGGGATCGTTTCTGATTACTTTACGTTGAGTGTTGATTATGATTTGAATGAAGCAGAGAAGTTTACTTCGTTCGAAGACAACGAACAGATGATTCGTGTTGGTACTGAAGTCGACCTGTTACGTCAGCTTAAGCTAAGGGGAGGGTATTACAAGAACCTGGCTTACTCTGATTCAGAAGGAACAGTGACAGCTGGTGTTGGTATCTCGCCATTGAACTTGTTTCAGCTAGATCTAAGTGCTAACTACACGAATGAAAATGCAATGGGTGCATCCATCAATTTCCTTGCTAGTTACTAACAGTCCTTATATAGTTCTGCTCCTAAATAAAGGAGCAGAGCATGCTAAACGACTTACCAACCCTTTCTCACGAAGAACAACAGAAAGCTGTTGAACGAATTCAAGAAATGATGACCCAAGGCATCAGCACAGCACAAGCTATCAAAATCGTTGCTGAGCAAATCCGTGAAGAAATGAGTAATAAAGAAGAGTAGGGCATCAGCCCTTCTTTTTTAATACGATAGTGCACTATAACTAAATATATTGCCCTCTAGTATATTATCTCGTACATACCTACTCTTTAGTTTCTCTAAATCCCGACCTGTCCAAAACTCTTAAATACTTTTTATTCAACAAGTTACGTCAGAGTAATTAACTTCTCAGGCTTTACTTGGCTTTGAGTTGTAATTAAATTACAGCAAGATCTGAAAGTAAAACAATCGCCACTTTAGGTGTCAGTATTTGTGTCACCATGTCTAAATGGCTAAATATATGGTGTTTTTACGGCTAGTGACGTTGTGACTTGTATTTTGAACGGATGAGAATCCATGAATGATCAGAAGCAGACAAATGAGGATTTTATCTAAGAACAGAGTGAAACAATCCACAGCGGTAATGTTCAAAACCGATATCGCGAATGGCTTACCACCGCTTAGAGCAAGCTTCGTTGCCACATATGTGCTTTACAGAATAAGTATTTAAAAAGCTTACGAGGCGTAAGGTGTTGTGTAGAAGTCGATTAAGGAATGCGGCGCGTATCAATTTGAGAATGCTAAATCGATGTGTTTTCTATTGGGGAATGATAAGTCTAAGCGATAGAACTTGTTAGAAATAGGGTCGCTTTGAGCGCTGTAGTTGTCGTCGTGGTTACGTATGTAGAATCGAAACCTTGGCTCCTCTTGACCTTCATATTCTATATTGATGGTGACCGAATCGAACGTTGAGAGATCGAGCCCTTTATTTTGGGTCGATCTCTTAACGTACTCAATTTCACAGAAGGGTAAGCTATAGGTTTGTTCAAAGTCACGCTGTAACTTAATTCCATCTTCTGACTTATGTAATGAGCCTACGGTGCCACCATCGTGGTCTCTGTCCGTATTTACGCGCGTAGGCTATCTGTCAGGTGTGATGATGTAGTTCTTATCCATGAGCGTATTAAAAGAGATCAACGACACTAGCGTGATTGCTAGGCAAAAATACGCGCCCAGCGACAGATATATGCCTAAATAGCGTTGTTTTTGTTCGGTATTTATACGAAAGGTAACGTTTTTAAGGGGATAATAATTTAACTGTGTAAATATACAGTTATTATTTGGGTTCTTTATTTTGTGTTCCATAGGACCAAGCTTTACCTGTACAGCTAGCTACAGTGTCACTTTACTTATTGATTACATGTGTCGATAAACATTATAAGCTTTCTAATCTCAGGCGGTAACACCATTGCGACTTCAAAGCAGGCATATCAGTTAGAGAAAACAAGTAAAGAAAAACTAAGCGCAATGGGTTTAAAGTAACTCTTAGGTTTATTACCAAAGCTACCTAAGTCCAATTGAACGTAATTTCAGGGCAAACCGTGATTATGGATCTGCCAAGTATCGGTGTTGTGTACCAGCAATAAGTGTAATGAATCTATGCAAACTGAACACAAAGTACTAACTCTAGAGAGAATCGTTAAGAAGGTTTGAAAAATGTGTGTGCGAATCTACGTAAGACAGACGAACTTTATTAGCTGATGGATTTGAACGAAAGCTCAGCATGTGCAGTTGATAAAAACATTGGTCGCGTGTGTGAAATCTGAAAAAGAAACAACAGCAATGCTCACAAGAATCACACACAACGCGGCGGTTCGTTAGTGCAAACAGAGAAGTGGCAAGATAAGTTAAATCAGATGGACAAAGTTTCTCGTCAATTAGATTTGCTGAATGAAGGTTGGATTGTGTAGATGTTGGCCGCACATATAATTATTTGATTTCAAATGCGCTAAGAAAACCCTGAACGGCGCAAGAAGCGTGAGAGTCAGTTGGAACAAGGATTTTAAGGACAAAAGATGAGAATACTACCTTTAGAATTAACTACACGTATTATTAACTGCGTATTATGTACGTTATGTTAAATGGATTTTGATGTTTATAAGGCAGGTATCTTTGTGTGATGCCCTGCCTTTGTATTGTGCCGATATTCTCTAATTTATACTGTGTATTTAACCAAACTGGCTATTTACCATAAAATACCTAATAACCAGTGATAATAATCTTCGATTTTAACCCTGGTATTAGTTAGAGATTAACCGCCAGCAAATTTAACTTTGTAGCCTTTCTTTTCAAGGTGCGCTTTGATCTTGTCGCGCGCGTCACCTTGAATTTCGATGTTGCCATCTTTTACTGAGCCACCGCAGCCGCAAACTTTCTTGAGTTCTGCTGCCATTAGTTTTAATGGTGCGTCATCTAGGTCTAAGCCAGTTACGACAGAAACGCCTTTGCCTTTACGGCCTTTGGTTTCTTTTTGGATTCGAACGATACCATCGCCTTTAGGACGTTGGACTTTCTCTTCTTCAGGCTTAATGCGACCTGTTTCTGTTGAATATACTAGGCTCATAATTTACTTCTTTTGTTGCTCTGCTTTTTGTTTTGCGAGTAAGTAAGCTTCTATATGGCGTTGGATTGCAACCTTGCCGCCTTTGATTAAGCGACCGTTAAACATGCAATACCACGCATTAGGCTCACCGGTATCATTCTTGATTTGGTAGCCGTTGAAGTTTTCAGTCGAGCCACCAGTTCCTCTCGACTTATTTAATGACATGAATTCTTTTGGATCAATAATAGATGCGGTATCAATCCACCAATCAATACTCTTTTTCACGGCAGCTAGGTTGCCCTGAATAACGTTGTTTTTTAACTTAGCACGCCAAACTGTGTTGTTAGCATCTATCGATTGAAGATGGACGCTTCGGTAAATTGAATTAGCCATATCTATTAATCATCTTTCTGTTTTCACTGCATTAATCATAAGTATACTAATAATGATATCAAGCATAATATGGTAAAAACACCTGTCGAGGTATGGTAATTTGAGAAAAAAAGTCCCTATTTTAACTGACTCTGTGATAATTAATTCATTTGTTGAAAAATTAAACAGCAACGCGACAATAGAAATTATAGATGAGTTGACAGGATTTCAATACTCTCGCAATTCACTGTTGGGCATTTACAGTGATTGGAATCGCTATCATGCGTTCTGTACCAAACATCGTATTAACACACTTCCCGCATCTATAACCGCTGTTCGTCGTTTTCTTGAAACGGAGTCTAACGATAGAAAATACGCATCGCTAAAACGTTACACTGCAACGCTTAGCATGTTGCATACTGTGTTGAGCTTTGCTAACCCGATCAAGCACAGGCAAGTTCGCTTTACCCTACTCCATTTACAATCTCAAATGGCCGGTGACGCTAAACAAACCAATGCTATGACATCTGTGCATCTCACTGATTTGAATACGTTACTCTCCCATGAGAAAGCAAACCTGAAAGAGATCAGAGACATTGCTATTTATAACGTGATGTTCGAGTGTGCTTTAAAGCGCTCAGAGCTTAAGTTGTTATCGATGAGTGATGTTGAGTACGTTGAAGATCATTACCAAGTAACAGTCAAAGATTCGGCTTATCAGTTGTCACAAATAGCCAATGTTGCACTTCAACGTTGGCTTTCGTTTACTGGTATACAAGATGACTTGCCAGTATTTCGTGCGATAGACAAGCATGAGAATATTGGTTTGCAGCCTTTAGATGATTCGTCCATCTATAGGATATTGAGAAGAGCTAGCGACTTACTTCAACTGCCAGAAAATCACCATTTCTCTGGAAATTCGATTCGTGTTGGTGCTGCACAAGAGTTGTCGAAACAAGGTCTTAAGGTGAGAGATATTCAGGACTTTGGTCGTTGGCTTAGCCCGGCAATGCCAGCTCAATATGTCGGTTTCACGGGAACGGCTGATAGTGAGAAGATGAAGTTTAAGGCGTTAATACCTTGGCAATGACGGGTCGCAGATTACTTGGATATTACTATTTTGATATAAGTTATGGTTAAAACGATATTTGAAAAAACGGTTAGCGTTAAAAACAAAAAGCGCCTTGGCGAAAGCTCAAGGCACTTGTTGGTTCAGCTCTAAGTGAACGAAAACGAGTTAGAAACCTAAGAAAGGCTTGTTCTCACGCAGTTTTCTAAGAACTGGCTGAATTTGTGGCCGTCATGCTCAACCATTTTAGGGAACATGGAGATTGGCGTCATACCTGGGAAGGTGTTGACTTCGTTCAGGTAGATTTCGTTGTCTTGCGTTAAAAAGAAGTCGATACGAGACAAGTGACGAAGCTTCATCTGGGTGAAGACTTTTCGTGCGCTGTCTGCAATCAATTCACGCTGTTCGTCAGTTAAATTACTTGCTTCAACTTCAGTGATCGAGTGGCTGTCTGCACTGTACTTCTCTTCGTAAGAGTAAAATGCGCCATTCGGTGCAATCACCTCACCCGGCTTGCTGATGTGTAGCTCGCCATCGATTTCATAAGCAGCAATTTCTAGCTCTCTAGGCACCACTGATTTCTCAACCAATACTTGGTCCGAGAAAGTGAACGCCTTGTTGATAGCCTCGCTTAAATCTTCTACTTGGTTAACTTGGTAACAACCTACAGAAGAACCTTGACGAGCCGCTTTCACAAACACTTTACCCCACTTTTCAAATGCTTGAGTTGCTTGTGAGTGAGCTTGATCATTGTTGTCTGATAAGAACAGGTACGGCGTGTTTGGAATACCAAGTGCGTCGTACCAAAGCTTTGACGTGATTTTGTTAAAGCTGTTGTTGCTTGCTTCTGGACCACAACCTAGGTATGGAATTTTAGCCATTTCAAACAGTGATTGAATGTCACCTGTTTCACCTGGGAAACCGTGTATGCAAGGCACAATGAAATCGACTTTAGATGCTAAATTGTCACCGCGTAAGGTTTGGTCGTTAATATCAAGATAAACCAATTCACCTGAATCAAGACACCAGCCTTCGTTCTTAATTTCAACTCTTACAACGTTAAAATCTGCAACGCTATTAAGTTGTTCAAAAAGGTAATTGGCTGAAACTAAAGATACTTCATGCTCTGAAGATCCACCGCCGCAAAGTAGAAGGATGTTTGTGGTGTTCATGGGTAAATTCGGTCCTTGAAACTAGGAGTACTGACTTCAATGATAAACAAAAGTCGAGATAGGTACAGTGTTTTGATTGTTAAAATTGCGTTCGAAAGATCGAGCGATTAACTATTAAACAAAACAGCGAGTCTTAAAACAAAAGAAGGAGCATTTGCCCCTTCTTTATGAATCAAAACTTAGTTCAACTTGTTAAGCGTTGGGTATTCAGAGTTCTTGATGTCATCAATGCTCTTAACGAACGGCTTCAAGTTTTGGAAAGTGTTCGGCAGTGTTGAGATTGCCTTTTTAGCTTCTAAGCGTGTTGCGTAGTCACCATAAAGTACCGTGAACCACTTAGTGCCGTTAACCATTTTGTAGTTTTCCCAAACTGGTTGAGAAGTCGTAGGTAGCATTTTCACGAAAGAATCGACTTTACTTTGGCTGCCAACAGCAACAACTTGAACTGTGTAACCAAAACGTTGGTTCATGTCTTGTTGTTTCTTGGTTGGGCCTGTCACTACTGCAACTGGCTTAGCTTGAGTCGTTTGAGCGACTTTCTGTTCAACAGGTTCGGTTCTGATAACGTTGACAACATTTTCTTCAACAACGCTTGTTTGCTCAGATTGAGATACAACTGGAGCTTCAACTTTTGCCGTTTTGTACTCTTCTTGATAACTATCTGAAGTGACATTGGTAACGTAGTCGTCAGATACACACGCAGCCAAGAGCAGTGGCAAAGTCACAATTGCAAATTTTTTCATGGAAAGCTCTATATCCTTAATAATAATTACTATAAATCATGCCGATACGTCGGTTTAGAATCAAGTTAACTTTGGGATTATACACCATTAGTGGGTGACCTATTTCACAAACTTTATGCAGTGTTTGCTTATTCATCTGAATTCGGTGAATTTGCCATCAACCTGTGAGTGCAAAGTAAGTTACGATGAAGTTACGTGCATTGCTAGGATATGTCTATGAATCATCTTGATCCCCTACTTAAACCCCGTTCAATCGCTGTTGTTGGTGCTTCTCAACGAGAAACACGCGCAGGATATATTGTTATGAACAATTTGTTGCATGGGGATTTTAAAGGTGCGGTGATGCCGGTTACGCCGAAATATGATTCAGTGGCCGGTGTGCTTTCTTACAAGAACATTTTGTCGTTACCGATTGTTCCTGACCTCGCAATCTTGTGTACCAATGCGACCCGTAATGTCGCTATTTTTGAAGAACTGGCTGAGAAAGGTATAGCCTCTGTCATTGTGCTTTCTTCAGACATGCAGCAAGAAAGCGATAATGGTGAGACGTATGATGAACGATGCCTAGCGATTGCCAAAAAGCACAACATTCGAGTGTTGGGTTCCAATAGTTTGGGGGTGATTGTTCCTTGGTTAAATTTGAACGCCTCATTCTCTCCAGTGACAGCATTACCCGGTAAGATCGCCTTTGTTTCTCAGTCGGCAGCTGTGTGTACCACTATTCTCGATTGGGCTAATGACAAAGAGATCGGTTTTTCGGCGTTTATCTCTATAGGCAATGGTAGCGATATCGAATTCTCGGAGTTATTGGATTATCTCAGTACCGACTCTCACACCGAAGCGATATTGCTTTATGTAGACAGCATTACTGATGCGAGGCGCTTTATTTCTGCAGCGCGTGCGGCTTCGCGTAACCGACGAATTTTGGTGTTGAAAGGCGGTCGAACGGCGAAAGGCAGAGCCGCAGCAATGGCTCACACTGGCGGTGCCGACACATTAGATATTATTTATGATTCCGCAATCCGACGCAGCGGCATGCTACGAGTTAAGAACTTACATGAACTGTTTGCTGCGGTAGAAACACTGACTCATTCAGTACCATTGCGAGGCGAGCGCTTGGCTATTGTTACTAATGGTGGCGGCCCTGCGATTATGGCTGTGGACACCCTATTTGACCGCGGTGGTAAGCTCGCAGAGTTTTCAGAAGAGACACTTGATAAGTTGAACAAGGTTTTGCCATCGAGTTGGTCTCATAGCAATCCTATCGATATTGTCGGCGACGCTGGTGATCAACGTTATATCGACACTATAAACATCTTACTCGATGGCGATGAAGCAGACGCGATTCTTATCATGCACAGCCCTTCAGCGGTCGCACATTCCGCTAAAACGGCAGAACGAATTATTGAAGCGATTAAGAAGCACCCTCGCCACAAGCGCTTTAACATCCTGACGAATTGGTCTGGTGAGCTAACAGCAAGGCCCGCACGAAAGCTGTTTACCGAAGCGGGTTTCCCAACTTATCGGACCCCTGAAAGCTCTGTGGTCGCATTCATGCACTTAGTCGAGTACAGACGTAACCAACGTCAGTTAATGGAAACGCCGACCACTGCAGAAAAAGTACACATTGAAGATCTAGCAGATGCGAAAGGTTGGATAGAAAGAAAACTACTGGATAAAGATACAGTTAGCCTTGATACTCACCAAAACAGTCAGTTTTTCAAGAGCTTCAACCTCGATGTGTTACCAACTTGGATCGCTTCTGACCCAAGTGAAGCGGTACACATCGCTGAAACGATCGGTTATCCCGTCGCAGTAAAATTACGTTCGCCGGATATTGCACATAAGTCAGACGTACAAGGCGTGATGCTCAATTTGCGAAACAGCAGTGAAGTTGCCAATGCGGCTCAGGCAATTCTCGATCGTTCTCAATTATCCTTCCCTACAGCAAACATCCACGGCTTGTTAATTCAAGGTATGGCTAAGCTCGCGGGCGGCCAAGAGTTGCGTATTAAGGTTACAACAGACGAAACCTTCGGCCCAATCATATTACTTGGACAAGGTGGTTCGGAGTGGGATGAGTCGATTGATGCCGCAGCTGCTTTTCCACCGCTCAACATGACACTGGCGCGTTACTTGATTATTCGAGCGATAAAAAGCGGCAAGATTCGTCTACAAAAACTCCCTAACCCCATCGATATAGAAGGTTTGTCTGAGTTATTGGTACGTATATCGCAAATGGTAGTGGATTGCCCTGAAATACATGATTTGGATATCCATCCAGTACTGGCCAATGGTGACAAGTTCACGATATTAGATGCCGATATCATCTTGAAAGCGTACGAAGGCGATCCACAGGAACGTCTTGCGATTCGCCCTTATCCGGTCGAGCTTGAAGAACGTATCCAGCTAAAAGATGGAACCGAAGTGTTGTTACGCCCTATTCTTCCCGAAGATGAACCGCTTCATGCTGACTTCATTAACCGTGTGTCTAAGGAAGATCTCTATAAGCGTTTCTTTAGTGATGTCGGTGAATTCAATCATGAGGCGTTGGCGAATTTCACTCAGATTGATTTCGATAGAGAAATCGCCTTTGTGGTCGTTCGCGAGGAACAAGGCGTTCCAGCGATCATCGGCGTGTCCCGTGCGCTGATTAACCCTGAGAACACAGACGCCGAATTCGCAATATTGATTCGTTCTGACCTTAAAGGTGTTGGTCTAGGTCGCATTCTTATGACCAAGGTTATCGATTACTGCCGTGCGAAGCAGACCAAGCAGATGTCGGGTATGACGATGCCAACCAATAGAGGGATGCTGACACTAGCTCAAAAGCTCGGTTTTAAGCTAGATATCAGTTTTGAAGATGGTACTGCAGATATGGTGTTACCGTTACTTTAACGCCCATGTCTTTTTAAGATGTTGGATACACCAAGACTTGGCGTCGCCCATTTTGTTGCGTCGCCAAGCCATAACAATATCGATCGGTTGTGGTTCTGTACCGGAGATCTGCTGTAGTACGCCAGATTCAATCAAAGGTTTAGCGACACTATTCGGTAAGGTGCCAATCCCTAGTCCTGATGTCAAAGCCTCTACTTTCGCAGGAAAGCTTGTCACGGTTAAACGTGGCTGTTTCTCTAGAATATTGATGCTTAGTGCTGGCTGATCGCGTGCGGTGTCTGCAATGGCAATAACCCTGTAACTTTCTCTCACCTTCTGATCGAATTCACCAGAACGCTTGTGAACATAGTGGCTTGATGCCGCGACCCACACCATCTCCATTTTACCAATTGCGTCACTTTTCATATCGTTTGGAATTGTATCGAGCTTAGGGCATACCAATAAGTCAGCACGACCATCTGTGAGAGATTCCCAACAACCCGCTAAGATTTCCTCTTGCAAACGAACGCGTGTTTTACTGATTTTTCCTAGTTCATCTACCAGTGGGAAAAAGTTAGCAATCGGGATAATGCCATCAAAGGCGATGGTCAAATCGAGCTCCCAACCATTGGCTAGAATGCTTGCCTCGTTAACAAGACGTTCTGTAGCTCCAAGAATGATTCTACCTTGCTCAAGTATCAACTGACCCGCTTCCGTGAAATTTGCACGGTGGCCTGAGCGGTCAAAAATCATGATGTCTAGATCTTGTTCAAGCTTCTGTATTTGATAGCTGAGTGATGAAGGCGCTCTGTCCATTTCATTGGCCGCGGCGGCGAAACTTCCACGTCGGTCGATGGCGTCTAGGATGTGTAACGCTTCAAGTGTTATTGGACTATGCATAGCTTTCCTACTTTATAAATGAGACTTGAATCACAAAAACAGAAGCATTCAGACTGTGAATGGAACTGTAAAAGTCTTTTTAATACAGATATTTAAGAGTATTAATTATGAGTTAGTTGATAAAATTGAAAATTATTTAAATGCAAATAATAGTAATTATCATTTAGATCCAATATTATATTTCGCAAATCAAGATAATACTATGGAACTAAGGTAACTATCAGATGTATAAGCAATCCCTGCTCTCTGCTTCAATCGTTTTAGCGCTTTCATCAACATCAGCCTTTGCTGAAGATTATGCCCTATTTGACGAGGTTGTTGTATCTTCGACTCGTACTAATCAACAACTTGAAGATGTTGCTGCGTCGGTAACTGTGATTAACGATAAAGATATCGAAAAAAACATGGTTACGGATGTAGAAGACTTATTTAAGTACACACCAGGTGTCACGGTGACGACGAATTCTCGCCAAGGGATTCAAGGTATTAACATTCGTGGTATGGAAGGTAACCGAGTAAAGGTTATCGTTGATGGAGTATCACAAACTAGCCAATTTACTCCAAGTGGTACTCAGTCATATAACTTCATTAACTCTTCACGCATTGATGTCGATACGGATATGTTGAAGTCTGTCGAGATTGTTAAAGGTGCGGCTTCTTCTCTGTATGGTTCTGACGCGATTGGTGGTATTGCTGCGTTCGAAACAAAAGACCCGAGTGACTTTTTAAAAGACAAAGACTTCGGTGGCCACGCGAAGTTCAACTACTCTTCATCTGATAATACCTTTAGCGAATCGGTTGCTTTAGCAAATCGTATTGGCGACCTAGAAACGTTAGTTGCTTATACTCGCAGAGACGGTGAGCAAACTGATAACTTTGGTACACCTGATGAGCAAGATACTCAGAACAACAACTTGTTGGTTAAGCTTCAGTACCAATTAAACGAACAACACCGTTTAGAGTTTTCTGGTAACTTCATTGAGAATTCTGGTGATACCGATTTAAATAGTGCAAGTTACACCGACTACACTGGCGAAGACACAACTAGCCAACAGCAAATCGGTATCAAACATATTTGGGATGCTGACCTAGCGTTTGCAGATACTATTACTTGGCAAGCTGACTGGCTGAGCAAAGAAGAGAATGGCGTAACTAATCGTACTTCTAATGGCGGTATGTTCCTACCTCCGGCAGGTAATGTTCAGAAAAAGGACTATATCTACGAGGATGAAGGTTATCAATTTGATGTGCAATTCGATAAGTTCTTCATGACGGGTAATGTAGAAAACTACTTTATCTATGGCGCTTCATATTCGGACAAAGACATTAAAAACGTTAATAACGAATATAACTCCATCAGCGCAGACCAAGTTATTTTCTACATCCCTGCCGCATCTGAAAGAAAATATGGATTCTTTGCTCAAAATGAAATGACGATCGGAAATTGGATGATTACTCCGGGTGTTCGTTTTGATGGTTTTGAAACTGATCCAGGTGATACAAGTCAAAACCCAAGTGGTAACCCAGAAGAGTCTTATGCAAAATATTCAGACTCAGCTGTTACCGGACGTTTGGGTACAACTTACACGCTTAATGATGAAAATAAGATCTTCGGTCAAATCAGCCAAGGCTTTAGAGCTCCTGATTTCCAAGAGCTTTACTACTCATTTGGTAATCCTGCTCACGGTTATTTGAATGCCCCTAACCCTGACTTAGAAGCTGAAGAAAGTATTTCATACGAGTTAGGTTGGCGTCATAACACAAATTATTCATCAAGCGAAATCGCTATCTTCTACAGCGATTATGATAACTTTATTGATAACGTAGCAGTTAGTGGCTCAGCCACTCCGGCCGATCCAACAATATATCAGAATGTAAACATTGATGAAGCCGTAATTAAAGGTATCGAAGCGTCAAATACACAGTCTTGGAATAGCTTCATGCCAGTGAAAGGTGTTAGTACTCGTGTTTCTGCAACGTATACTGAAGGTGAAGATGGCGAAGGTAATCCTCTTAACAGTGTAAACCCTTGGAACGCTGTCGTTGGTTTTAACTATGATGCTCCTTCAGCACTATGGGGTACATCACTTAACATAAGCTACACAGCAGGTAAGAAGTCTAGTGATATCAACAGCGATGGTTTGAATGATGAAATTCTACCAATTGATTCAGCAACTGTAGTTGACCTAACAGCATACTACTTGCCGATGAAGGATCTTACGCTTAGAGCAGGTCTCTTCAACGTTACGGATGAAGAGTACTACTCGTGGAATGACGTTCGTGGATTCTCACAAGAAGATAAAGATTACACGCAAGCAGGTCGTAACTGGTCAATTACAGCTAAATACGAATTCTAATTCGTTAAAAAACTGAATTGCAGATACTAAAAAGCCAGCTAAATGCTGGCTTTTATTATTTCACTAAAAAATTGTATAAAAAAGGTAATAAGTGAAATTACTTCTCTGCCATCTCTTTTTTAACCATTACTGCAGCAGCAACGATGAAAGTGATGATTAGGCCTAGTTCCATGATTAACTCCAAAGAAAATTAACATTAAACATATAATTCGCGAGCATAATAACACAGCGGATACAGAATGATACTTTTTAACCACTAATTTACTTTTTATTCGATTAAGATCAAAAAAGATGCCCGAAAGCATCTTTTAATTTTTGAATCATTCACGAAACCACTAGGTTAACCAGGGAATCCATTCGGGTTTGTTGACTGCCAGCGCCATGTATCTTCGGTCATTTCAGCCAATGTGCGGCTTGCATTCCAGCCCAGTTCTTTCTGAGCTTTAGCTGGATCTGCCCAACACTCTGCGATGTCACCAGGACGGCGTTCAACTAGCTTGTAAGGGATCTCTTTACCGCTTGCTTGTTCGAATGCTTTAACCATGTCTAACACACTTGAACCGTTACCCGTACCAAGGTTGTAGATATGAAGACCGTCTTTGCACCCTACTTTCTCAAGCGCTGCGATGTGGCCATCAGACAGATCCATTACGTGGATGTAATCGCGAACGCCAGTCCCGTCTTTTGTTGGATAATCGCTACCAAATACAGATAGGAATTCACGGCGGCCCACTGCTACTTGAGAGACAAATGGCATTAGGTTATTTGGGATACCTTGCGGGTCTTCACCTAGCTCACCACTTGGATGTGAACCTACAGGGTTAAAGTAACGCAGCAGTGTAATGCTCCAATCAGGATTGGCTTTTTGGAAATCGGTTAAACACTCTTCAACGATTAGTTTACTACGACCATATGGGTTGGTAGCGCTTGTTGGGAAGTCTTCAGTAATTGGCACACTTGCAGGATCACCGTATACCGTTGCTGAAGAGCTAAATACCAAGGTTTTTACACCCGCATCACGCATTGCATCAACAAGAACTAAAGTGCCGTTTACGTTGTTGTCGTAGTATTCAAGAGGCTTTTCCACAGACTCTCCGACGGCTTTCAGACCAGCAAAATGGATAACCGCTTCGATGTTGTGTTGCTTCATAGTTTCAGTCAAAAGCGCTTTATCACGAACGTCACCTTCAATGAAGTTGGGACGAACGCCCGAGACTTTTTCGATGCGCTCTAGAACGCTTGGTTTGCTGTTGTACAAGCTATCAAAAAGTACAGGTGTCATACCTGCGTTGATCATCTGGATACTTGTATGGCTACCAATGTAACCCATGCCACCTGTAACTAAAACATTCATGCTTAGCAGACCTTTTAATTAAAAATATTCAACCTATCACTTATGATACAACAACTTAGGGTGAGCTCACAAACACCGGTGCCTATTTACCCTCACGAGCGAACACAAACTGACCTTTTCCTTTGCGTTTCGCTTGGTACATAGCCTCATCAGCAACCTTTAGAATCACGTCAATATCACGCTCTGAGCCATCAACTAAATTGATACCTAAGCTCGCCCCAACATGAAGTGAACGCTGTTTATAATTCACTTCTTGCCCGATCAGATCCAACAATCGCTCGGCTAACTTCGCTAATAAGACTTTGTTTGTCTGTTTAATAATAAGAACAAATTCATCACCCGACAAACGTGCAACCAAATCCCCCGCTCTTACCTGAGATAATAACCGGTTTGACACTTCTTTAAGGATTTCGTCACCCGCATCGTGACCATAGTTGTCATTCACTTCTTTGAAGCCATCCAAATCCAAGTAAATAACCGCAAAATGCTGATTTGAATAGTGGCTCGACGTGACAACATCATCCATAACCTTATACAGCTGCGCTCTATTCGCTAACCCGGTTAATGCATCGTGATGAGCCAAGTGTTCGAGTCTTTCCATCTCTTTAACGTTGGATAAATCAGACAGCGTTAATACCATATCAAACTCGTCTTTCTCGTTGTCTGAGGCAATTCGATTCACTTTGACAAACATTGGAACTAACGTGCCGGACGCGCTTTTCTCCCACACTTCGCCTTGCCATTGACCATAGTTGTCTAACGAACTGCGAATTGTCGGCATCAATGATGAAAATTGCTGCCACGAAAATACTTCAAATGGTGTTTTGCCCACCAGCAGATCAGAGTGATAACCGAGAAGTTGTGTGATCGCCGGGTTAACCATGGTTATCACATTGGATGAGTTGAGCACGATCAAGCCGTCTTTACTGTTTTCGAAAACACCCGCAGCAATACGTTGGCGACTCATGGCCGTTTCTATGTCGGTGACATCTTGGATTGCATAAAGAATACGACCATGTTTTGTCAAAGAACGACTGCTCACACGAAGCCAGCGTTTTGATTGAAAGAGATCGGTGGTTTCCAGCAATTCGTCATTAAGTTCAATATTGGCATCAATAACATCTTGTAAGTAACCCGTTTGCTTGGTCGCGATCAACTCTTGGATCAACAAATTCTCAAGAAAGGCTTCCGAGCATTTAAAAATATCCCGAGTAGCTGCGTTCGCATGAAGAATGAGCCCTTTTTCATCCACCACCAACAAAGAGTGCTGAACGGTTTCAATGACCTCATTTGCGAATGATTTTTCTTCTTGTAACTTGTCTAACGTAAAATTGATTTGGTTATCGCGATGTTGAAGCCTTTCTAACATGGTATTGAAAGCTCGAACCAGATCGCCGATTTCATCGCGGTTCGTTACGACTAATTTAGGCTGCTTCGAACGACGCTCAACAAAGGCTTGCATCGCCTCATTGAGGTCAAACATCGGTTCGATAATCAAGCGTTGCACCAATTTGACCACTACTCCGCCTAACATCACCAGAAACAACAGGTAGACGACCGCAACCTTGAAAATATTCGTTAAGATCGAATTAAACGTCTCTTTCGATATTGTTACTCTCAAGTTCGCGATCACTGCGCCATCCAGTGTCACTGGAACGAGCAAGAAGATGAAATGCTCAGAGATGGCAAATTGATGATCGGCGATATCGTCTAATTCTTCTGCGTTTGGCCTTGGAACCAGAGTGTTGCTCACCTGATAGCTGGCAAAAAGCTGTTCGTTGATGTCATAGAGCTTCACTCTAACAATATCTTTATCTGCGACGAAAGCTGACAATATTTCCTGAGCCGATGACTTGTCTTCAAATAAAATCGCGGCTTGCAAGTTATAAGCAACAACTTGTGCTAGCACTTTAACACGCTGAATAAGACTCTCTTTCTCTCTCTCAAACGTGACAGTGTAATTTACTGATTGAATCGTGACAAAAGTGACTGCGATAAAGATGATAATGGGTAATATCAGCTTGTTTTTAATCGATATGTTATTAATGAAAGACAACATTATTGGCCCTCCACTATAGCGATTCGTAACAGGCTTGAGCCAATGGCGTAGTCACCGCGCCTTGCGTTCTCTAGGTTGATCTTAGGTTTGAGCTTATTATCGATGTGCGTGAGTTCAATGATTCCACCTAAGTCCGTAAAGTTAGGCATATCACTGATTGTCACAGTATGTGGCGAGTGCTCTTGACTAAGAAATTGGTCATTTTTACGGTCAGACAAATACGTAATATCGCACTTAGAAGTAATCGACTGTTGGACTTGGATATCGAGTGAACGAATAGATTTCCCCTCGGTAATTGACGTCAGCACTTGGCTTACCTTTTCATCGCCAATCACACAAAAGTTCACAGCGTTCATTGAGCTTTCATCATTCCAACGTATAAAATTCGCAATTCTAAAAAGGTACACCGCTTTCACTTCATAAGGTTTGAAGCTAGCAGCTGAGGTGTTCAACGGCACAATAAGCATCGTTAAAGCCGCTAAGCCTAGTTTAGATAAGCCGAGCTTAATGCGGTGCTTAAGCCATTTAGAATTCATGAGAGATCCTCACATACACCGATTCTTGATTGACGCTTTTCTGAGATGTGAATTCAGCTTGATAGCCGTCACTCTTACCTATATTTTCAACAACCACTTCAATTAAAGGTGCTGCGGACGATTTTTTCCATGCGAGACGCGCATCAAAGGTTATTTCATGTGGGTAAGACTGCCATTTATATTGAGTGCCATCGCCTGCTACCCAATAGTCTGGGTAATTCACATTAATGTACTGGCCTATCACATCGAATTGCCAACTTTCGGTGATATTCCACATCAACTGTGCCGTGGCTAAATGTTCATTATCAATATCGTAATAAACACTCGTTTGAGGACTAGATTTCAGGTCATCACCTTTATTCTCACCTTCCAATGTCGTATAGGCGTAACTCAGGTAACTGGCTAAATCTGCGGTGAGTTGGTAACTCGCGCCTAACTCTAAGCCATAAGTTTTTGCTTTATAATCATCAGACAACGCACCGACATAGACATGATTCGCAGGGATATCATTCGGGTCATAGCTGTGAAAGCGAAGGTTGTCATGTTCACTCAGATAAATCGTTGCATCGAGTTCGAAATTTGAATTGTTTGAGTAGCGATAACCCATTTCCGCCGTTACGACACTCTCTGTTTCAAGACTCGAGCTTGATTTATATACATCTAGGTAGCTGTTGTTTGAGTCAGCATTGTAACTATTGAAATAATAGGTGGAATTGGAATCCATATAAGATGGTGCAACGACCGCACGGCTAAGCCCCGCCCATACGGAGTGACGTTGGGTGAACTTATATAAACCACGCAATTGAGGTGAAAGCTCAGTTGATTCGTTCTGTGTAAAGTGTTCAACCTTGGCACCAAGAGTAATAGACAGCGCTTCCGTCATTTGAATTTGAGACTGTATAAAAGCGTTCGCAATGTAATCGTTGGCAGATTGGATGTTGTAAGCTCGACCGTAGTAATCAGGGTTGTACCAATCCACGTCCGAAACTTGGCTTGAGGAGAAATCAAGATACATATATCGCAGGCCACCACCAAGTGTTAGCTGATGGCTTTCCGATAGTTGGTTGATATAAGTAGAGTCAAAATCGAGGGTCGAATAGCTTCCCGGAGCGTCTGGCGCATTATCCTCATTATATTCACCCCATAACGAATATGAGAGTGTCGAACTTTCATCAAAATGGCGAGAGTCGTTGAATTGGACGTAAACAGATTGACTCTTGTTATCGAAATCGTTGGCTTGTGATCCGACAAACGACCCTGAGTTATCATATTGAAACGTATACAAGTCCGACTCATAAAAGCTTTTCTCACCCCCGATACGTAATGACCAATTTTCTTCGGCATTACTTGGCTGAAAAACCATCCCTGCCGTTTGTGCTTTCCATTTTTCAGATTCGTTTGTGCGATACGTGGGTTCTTCTCGGTACTTATAAAAGGCACGCGCATTCACACTGTCGTTGAGGCTTAATCCCTGACGAACACTAAATTCATAGTTATCAGTATTAGACGCGACACCGGAGAGATAAGTCCCCTGCGTATCATTGGCAGACTTAGTAATGATATTGACAACACCATTAACCGCGTTGCCTCCCCAAATTGTTCCGCCGGGGCCTTTTAGTACTTCGATGCGTTCGATGTCGGCAAGCACATAATCAACGTCACTCCAATACGTACCGCCATAGACTGGGCTAAACAAGCTTCGTCCATCCATCATCACGAGCATCTTGTTATATAGCCCATCATGAAAGCCGCGAGTCGAAACAAACCATGAGGTTTCGTTGAATTTGGTGACTTTGAGTCCGGGTACAAGTGTTAGGACTTCAGCAATGGTTTTCGCCCCACTACGCTGAATTCGCTCATTAGAAAGTACGTACACCGACGAGGGAATATCAGTGAGTTTTTGTGTCACTTTCGAAGCCGTTTCCATTTCGACATCTAACATAGACAACTCTTCAAGGCTCATCGACATGAGCTGGTCTAGAGAGTTTTCTTGAGCAGAGACAAAAACAGGTGTCGTTAATGCTAGTCCTAAGCAAACCTGGCGGGATATCATGTGCTCACCTAATATACAGATAGATATTAATCCTTTAATCAATAGTTCAACTATATATGAAATGCCATACTGGTAAATCTACGGTGTCGAAAGTTTGAGTTAGGTCACTGTTTATTTATGGTATTTATAAGACCGTCATTACTTACCTCAACGTAAAGGATTAGCACCACGTGACAACGAAGATTTTGCTTAATTGCGACATGGGAGAAAGTTTCGGCAATTGGAAGATGGGCGATGACGAGTCGGTCATGGAATGGGTCGATATGGCAAACATCGCTTGTGGCTTCCACGCGTCTGATCCGCACGTTATGTCCAAGACGATAAAACTGGCACAGCACTATCACACCCAAATTGGTGCTCATCCCGGTTATCAAGATCTCGTTGGTTTTGGTCGCCGTTCTATTCCACACACCATGGACGAAATCAGTGAGCTGGTTTGTTATCAAGTCGGTGCATTACAAGCCCTTTGCCGCTATCACCATACCACTGTTGGCTATGTGAAACCTCATGGCGCTCTTTATAACGATATGATGGCAAACATTGATGTGTTCAATGCGGTAGCCCAAGCCGTCGCTGAGTTTAACATCCCGTTGATGATTCTCTCTTCATCAGACAATCAACAGTATTTGGATATTGCTGACGACCATGACTTGCCTCTCTTGTTTGAAGCGTTTGCCGACCGTGCTTATTTAAATAACGGACAATTAGCGCCACGTACTCAAAAAGGCTCGGTTTACGTCAATCAAGACGATATCTATAACCAAGTTATGCAAATCATTAACTATGGCTCGGTTACGACTTTAGAGGGCGAAAGACTGCCTATTGAAGCTGATACTATCTGTGTTCATGGTGATAACCCTCAATCCATCGCATTAATTAGAAAAATCAGACAAGACCTCAACGCTTTTAATTAGTATGAAGCGTGTGATTGGTATGACGCATGGTCTAATCGCTCGTGAGATCTAATTGATTTGTATTGGCTTGGACACGGAAGTGAGACACGCCAAGTAAGCTAAAAAAGGCAAGATAACAAACGTATGGAAACGAAATGACGACGAATCAGATTGAATTCAATATAGCGCCAGTCGCGGAATGCAGCGTTTTGGTGACCTTGACGCTATCGCCTTCAAATAATCAATCTAGCGCCGAATATGCGCAATACATAGCTCACTTTTCCGATGCCATTCGCCAAAACTTAGCATCGGTGTTGATGAATGTGACACCGGCTTACCAAACAATATTGGTCGACTACCTCCCTTATCGAATATCAGAACAGCAGCTCATTGAACAGCTCAATAATTTGTTGAGTCATGCTCTGTCGTCCTTTTCTAGTGTTAGTAAAACTCGTGATACGATTGAGCTTCCTGCCTATTACTCACCAGAAACGGCGCTCGATTTAGACCGATATCAAAACAAAGGCCTGTCGCTCGACCAGATAATTCAACATCACACCTCACAGACATACAGCGTCAGTGCGATTGGGTTTACGCCTGGCTTTGCCTTTATGTCGGATGTGGTTAATGAGCTTGCCTTGCCCCGTCACTCCACACCCCGCTTCATTGTGCCCAAAGGCAGTATCGCCATCGCGGATACGAAAACAGCTGTGTACCCTTCGGATTCACCGGGCGGTTGGAATATTATTGGCAATTGCCCACTTCCGTTGTTCGATCATAGCCAGTTGAAGAACGCCGATATCACGCAAAGACCACTGTCTCTGCTTAATGTTGGTGATACCGTCCGTTTCATAGCGATTTCAAAAAAAGAATTTGTAGAGTTGGGTGGAGGCATCGTAAATGGCTAAGACAAAAACTAAACCAACACTGACAGTGATTAAGCCCGGCCCGTTGAGTTTGATTCAAGACTTTGGGCGATTTGGTGTTGCTCATCTTGGATTAACGCAAGGTGGACCGGTTGATGACTACTCTTATAGCTGGGCTAACCATCTATTGGGCAACCCAGTCAACCAAGCGGCGTTGGAAATCACGCTTGGGCAATGTGCGTTGAGAATCGATGTTGATTGCGAGATGGCACTATGCGGGGGTGATTTACAAGCGAAACTCGATGGTAAACCACAGGCTAACTGGAGCACTTTTCAAGCTTTTAAGGGGCAAGTTCTCTCATTTGGTTTGCCTAAAAATGGTCTAAGGGCGTATTTAGCCATTAAGGGCGGTTTCGATGTTCCATCAACTCTTGATAGCTGCTCTACAGTCACTCGTGAAAAGATTGGTGGATTAACGCAAGATGGCGAGCCATGCCAGCAAGGGCAACAAATCGCTTTTACCCAACACCAACTCTCTCATCCATTTAAAGCGTTGAGTGTTACCTTCCGATACACGCCTGATTACAATCTACCCGTGAACCTACGAGTGATTGAAGGCTATCAAAGCGAGCTATTCTCCGAGTCAGCAAGAGAGATTTTGTATAACGCGCAGTATCACGTTGACCAAAACTCTAATCGGATGGGTTATCGACTCAGTGGCGAGCCCGTAGACTCGCCTGACATTTCGCTATTGTCAGAAGGCATTGCCCTAGGTGCGATTCAAATTCCACAAGATGGACAGCCTATCGTGCTGCTTAATGATAGACAGACCTTAGGTGGTTATCCGAAGATAGGATGTGTCGCCAGAATCGATTTACCACGCTTGGCGCAAGCAAAACCTGGACATGCGATATCGTTCAGCAAGGGCGATCGCTTGGGCTTACAAGATGTTTGGTGCCAATGGGCTCAGTTTTTCGGCTATTAGTTTTTGCGATGTGTTATGTGCTAAATGCTATGTAGCTGAGAATAATCAACTAGGAAGATGTCATTTAGATGAGGTTCGGTATCTAAGCAGATGTTGAAATGAAGATTCGGCTTACCTATTACAGTAAGCCGAATTGAAGAAATTAAACGCAGTCGATGATGATAGACTAATTATAGGCTATTAAGCGTGATCTTGACCTGACACCTTGGCAAGCGCTTCTGGGTATCCACGTTCTTGTGTCAAATCTATCGCTCTGTTTTCAATATCATTTAGATTAAGTGACATTGTCACTGAGTGTGTGTCTTCAATAGATGCCGCCTCTGATACATCAAACCATTGCTCAGCGACCTTTTGTGCCGCTTCTAATGTTGAAGAAGCTTTTACTACTTCAAGTCGAGCATAGCGATCCCCACAGAATGAAACGTCTGAAGCTCTTAAGCTTGGATCGGTTCCCGGAATCTGTTGTGCACCAAACAAAGGTTTACCACCGACCAATGCAGAACTGAAACTTGGGATGAACTGAGACATATGCGTTATTGCCGCGCGAGTTCTTAATTCAAGCTGATCTTCACTCCAACCCGATACGATTTTCTTAAGCAGCTTCGAAGGCAACTGTGGCTGTGACGAGTCTGTTGACGATGAAACAAGCCCACCCTCAAACAGAGTAATCCCTTCTGTCATGCCGTGAAGTTGGAACACACCATCAGCATACGGCGTTAATTGCGCCATGCCTTGCGGTGTACCTCTCGGGCCATGGAAGATAACTTCTGGCCACTCTTCCTTACATTCTTGCGAATATGGCCACTCTGTAACGTATGCAGCTTTAAACTCAACAAGTCTTTGCTGCTTAGAGCCAACAAAGTCATCTACGATACCCGTTTCAAACCCACTCGCATTAATCAAGTAATCGGTCGTTAGTTGGCAGCTTTGGTTTTCGGCATCGGTATAAGTCAAAGACCAACCTTGACCTGTCGACTCAACAGAATGTAATCGGCTGTTGGTTAACACAGTACAGTTAGCTTGTTGCCCCAAAGAGAGTTGAGCGGTCGCAGAAAGTCGGAATACGCTCCAGCCATACTCTTGGACCATCGCAACAGGATACTTTAGGGTCTCTAAATCCGTATGCTTGGCGAAAGGAATACACCAATCATCAAGCGATGTTGGTTTCAGAGGCTGTGTTTTCGCAGAAAGTGCTAATAAATCTTCTTTGCTGTACAGCTTATAATACTCTTCCGGATCACCGAGCACTTGGTTGCTTTTATCTTGTTTAACAAGATCGGCATAAGCGCTTTTGATTATCTTGAGACGAGGAAGCAGATCCAACGGCTCTCCACCATCACTGTGCGGAACGGCGATGATTGTCGGACGAATATTGATCGTATGAGGAAATAAGCGGACGGTATCAATTGACTGCGTGAGCAACTGAAGACACTGCTCTACAGAAATATCTCGATACAAATTGCCGCCAGCGTGCAGGTGGCAAATTGGTGGACCATTAACCAAACTCGGCCCTTTTTCTAAGATAGTGACCTTAAAACCCAACTCACTAAAGTGAATCGCGCTCGTTGTTCCGGCAATACCACCACCAACAATGGCAATAGAAGGTTGATTTGTATCCGTTTTGTTGTGGTTCATCGTGTTCTGTAGAATAAGATTAACTGCCTCTATTCTACTTTTGTTCTGCGATGAATTAAAACACATTTTTATCAAGGTCTTAGATAGGCGGGATTTAATATCTATGTAAAAAACATAAATAATCTCTTGACTCAATAACTCCAGATAGGGTTTTAAAGGTTATTCTAACAGTCAAATTTGTCCTAAGTGACGCCACATAAAGGCTGCCTCAGTACTCTTAAAACATAGCGGTTAACTTATCCCTAAAGTTATCCACCGTTTTTGTGGATAACTGTTGATAACGTTCTTGCTAAGTTGCGCAAACCCTTTGTTTACAGGGACTAACCGCTGTTCATTAAATCGGCATTATTGGGTAATTAGTTTTAAAAAATGCTAAAAACAGTGGAATCTAAGGTGCGATATTTTTTACTTATGCTACCGGTTGGTTAAATAAAAAACGGTCTAAAGCGACGTATTATAAATAGTGCATGACTAAGTATAAATAATCTCACTTTTAGACCGTTTTAAGCGCTTGGCTAGATCTCGCTAACGACTAGCCAAAATCCTTGTTTACTGGTGCCAACAAACGTTTGATTAAGCTATTCACTACCGCGGCTAATGTGATGAACGTTAGCACCGGTAGCGCTATCCACAACATCGGGTGAAGTGAAGGTTGTAACTCAAAACCAAAGTTCATCACTCCTGCCACGCTGAGCTCAGAACCAAGGGCTGCAATTGAGCCTGCGACTAACGCCATTAAACCGTACTCACACCAAATAGTATTGAGAATTCGCTTCTTACTCGCGCCTAATGTTCGATACAAGCGTATCTCTTGTTGTCTTTGAGATAAGCTCAATCGCAATAGAGTGAAGATAAGCAACAGCCCCGCCACCACACCTAACGCCGCAAGTACGGTAATCGACCAAACAATCTGCTTAAGCAACTCTTGGATCTTGCTACCCATCTTACGAATATCCATCAAACTCACGGTTGGATGATTTCGAGAGAGTTCGTTGAGCATCTGATTGTGTTGTTCTTCTAATCTGAAGCTCACTAGCCAAGTAGAAGGGATTGAACTCAAGACATCTGGAGTAAAAATGAAGTAGAAGTTCGGCTTCATTTCTCGCCACTCGACTTTGCGGATGCTATTCACCTTGGCAGAAACATTCTGGCTGTTGATTGTGAATGACAGCTCATCGCCAATCTTTAGATCCAGTTGCTCCGCGACATCCGATTCTACAGATACGCCATGCTCTTGTGTCCAGTTACCTTCTAATACTTCATTGTACTTAGGTAAGCTATCTCCCCAAGTGAAGTTGATCTCACGGCTTAGTGCGTCTGTTTCTCCAGAGGTATCACTGTATTCCGATGCTTCGACACCGTTTATCGTCGTCAGTCGTCCTCGGATAATTGGAAACGCTTGAGTACGCTCTACTTCGTTTGCATCAATCGTCTCGAGATAACTGTCTTTTTCATAGCTTGCAATGTTAAGTGCAAACGCATTTGGTGCGTTCTCGGGTAAGGTTTGCTGCCAATCTGACAGTAAATCACTTCTTACCAACCAGATGATAGACAGCAACATCAGTGAAAGCGCTAAAGAGCCAAATTGAATCCCCGTTGCTAAAGGTGTGCGATTAATTCTGCTCAATGCTAAACGCATAGACGTAGATGTCGGTAACTTGCCAACCAAACGCAGAACAAGCGTACTAACGACCGCAAGTACTAAGAACAGGCAAGCGATACCCGCTAGAACTATCCATACCAATAGATTGTCGCCATACATCAGCATCATTGGAATAATCGGTACCAGTAACAACAAATATTTCTTGTAGCTTTCATTGGACTGGTGACTTGATTGGATAACGCTGATTGCCGAGGTATTGACCAAGCCAATTAACGGGATACCAAGAGCAGGAACACCAATTAAGATGCTTGATAAAATCGCCAAGATTGCAGGTTCAATACCATAGCTAGGAAGTGGCGTTGGTAATAAGTCACCCAGAGGTATACGAAGCAAAAACTCTAAGCCGATACCGATAGTTATTCCCAGTACTGCACCGATAACCACTAATAAAGATACCTGTACAGACAACCATTTAACGATCCACTGCTTGCTTGCACCCAAACTCTTAAGCATCGCGATGGTTTTACGGCGACTCGCAACATAATGTTGGCAAGTGAGTACCAAAGTGGTCGCAGCCATGATCACAACAATAGCAACGGTTAACGAAAGATATTGAGTCGTGCTTTCGAACATGTCGTTAGTACGGCTCGCAGAATCTTGAGTACGCCAGCGATCGCTTGGTGTTAATTCTACGCTGTCTTGCGCGGCTTGCAGTTTTGTATCATCACCGTTGAGAAACAGCCTAAAACTAACACGACTGCCCGGTTGAATCGCTCCCGTGGCATCAATATCGCTTGTATGAATCAGAACGGCTGGCATCTGTTGGAATGGGTTAAAGCTTAAGCCTGGTTCTTGAGTGATTCGTCCAGTTATCGCTAAATCGGCATCGCCAATAGTGACAACGTCACCAATCTCAACCTCTAACTGTGCAAATATACGCTCGTCTAACCAAAGTTCCCCTGGCTCAACATGGTTACTTGATGCTTTATCAGCACCCACTAAGATCATTTCACCGCGTAATGGATAATTACTTTCAACCGCTTTCACCGTCACTAACTGCATCGAGTTGTCACTGAATGCCATGGTTGAAAAACGAGTCAACTGAGAGCTTTCTAACTGTTCAACTTGAGTGAGGTCTAATAAGGATTGTGGAACTGGGTTTGCTGAGATAAACACGATATCGGCAGTAAGCGCATCTTTGCCCTGCTTAACAATTACCTGCTCCATACGTTCGGCCAACGCCGACAATGCAAATACACAAGCAATAATAAGCGTTAAAGCGATTGAAACTGGCCAAAGCTGACCGTGTCGAATCTCTTCGATACTCCATGAAAACAGGCGTTTATTCAGTCCGTTTGATGAATTCAATTTAGACTTCCTCTATCTGACCGACATGCATCTTGAGTGTTCTTTGGCAACGTTGTGCAAGCTTAGGATCGTGTGTCACCAAAACTAAAGTTGTGCCGTGGGATGAGTTCAATTCAAACAACAACTCAACAATTTTGGCTGCCGTTTGTTGGTCTAGGTTGCCTGTGGGTTCATCGGCAAAAAGAATTTTTGGCTTAATCATAAATGCGCGCGCCAACGCGACCCTTTGTTGTTCACCACCAGATAGCTGCGACGGTAAGTGATCAAGCCTGTCTTTCAAGCCTACTGATTCAAGCAGAGCAGTCGCGCGTTCGATGTCTTCGTCTTCTCCCTTTAACAAACAAGGTAACGTGACATTTTGTAGCGCTGAAAGACTTGGAATTAACAAGAAGCTTTGAAATACAAACCCTACCGATTCACTGCGGATCTTCGCTCTTGCCTCGTCATCAAGCTGTGAAAGTGGCTGTCCTAATAAACTGATTTCGCCTTTCGTTGGTACATCAAGACCAGCAAGCAGCGTCATTAAGGTCGATTTACCCGCACCAGACGTGCCTACGATCGCGACCGTTTCGCCTTCACGAATATCGATATCAACGTGCTCTAGGATTGTTAAATGTTCTTGATTAGTAGACACTGTCTTCGAAACAGCTTCTGCTTTAATGATGGATGTATGCATGACTCGACTAATTTCCTTTTTATTCTTTATTTTATTTTCAACCGCTTCTTTGGCTCAAGATACCCGCTTAGATTCTAAGTTACTGGTCCTTGGTGATAGCCTGAGTGCTGGTTACAACATGGACATCAAACAGAGTTGGCCAAGCCTGTTACCAGACGCGTTAGCAAAGCATGACAAAACGGTAACCGTGGTTAACGGGAGTATTTCTGGTGATACAACGGGCAATGGTTTAGCCCGCCTACCACAATTGCTTGAAGAACATGCTCCAGACACCGTTCTTATCGAACTTGGTGCGAATGATGGACTTCGTGGTTTCCCACCTAAGCTGATGTCTGCAAATCTTGAGCAGATCATTGAGCAGATAAAAGCTGCGGGCGCCAAACCTATAATGATGCAGATTAAAATCCCACCAAATTACGGAAAGCGTTACAACCAGCAGTTTGAATACGTTTTTGCAGCGCTTGCTGATCAACAAAACGTGCCACTTTTGCCGTTTTTCCTAGAGCATATCATCCTCAAACCTGAGTGGATGATGAACGATGGACTGCATCCAAAACCAGAAGCTCAACCTTGGATTGCTGAATTCGTCGCCGAAGAATTATATCAGTATCTTTAAGTTTTAATGGTCTAGCTCAATAAATTTTACACAGCTTTACGTTAGCCTGAGTGCATATCACCGTTAACTGTAAGGTTATTTATGCTGATCGAACCTGTTATCAAGGGTGTGGTAGCCAAAAGCGCTCACCCTCTTGGCTGTCAAGAAGCCGTAAAGCAACAAATCAAGTTTGTTAAGAGTGCGCCGCAAATCAAAGATGGCCCTAAACGAGTACTGATTATCGGCGCTTCCTCAGGCTTTGGCCTTGCCGCTCGTATTGCCCTTACCTTTGGCGGCGCAAAAGCTGACACTATCGGCGTCTCATTCGAGCGCGGTCCAAACGAAAAATCCCTAGGTAGTGCTGGTTGGTACAACAACATCTACTTCAAAAAAGAAGCCGAACGAGAGCAACGCACTGCTATCAACATCGTTGGCGACGCATTTTCGCAAGAAACACGCTCACAAGTTGTCGAAGCCATTGAAACCTACTTCGAAGGTGAAGTGGATCTGATTATCTATAGCTTAGCTGCAGGCGTTCGTCCTAAACCAGATTCCGATGAGTTTTGGCGCTCTGCCATCAAACCTATTGGTGAAAGCGTAACTGGCGCAACCATTTCTCTGGAACACGACAACTGGGTCACCAACACGCTTGAAGCCGCGACGGAAGAGGAAGCCGAAAGCACACTTAAAGTGATGGGAGGCGAAGATTGGGAACAATGGATAGATGAGCTCATCAACGCAGAATCTATTGCTCCGGGTTGTAAGACAATCGCGTTTTCTTATGTGGGTCCAGAAGTCACACATCCTATCTATTTAGACGGTACATTGGGACGCGCTAAGATCGACCTTCACCAAACCAGCCACGCTCTTAATCTAGAGTTAGCTAACTTTGATGGCAACGCTTACGCGGCGGTATGTAAAGCCCTAGTCACTAAAGCGAGCGTTTTCATCCCTGGATTAAGCCCTTACTTACTTGCTTTGTATAAGGTGATGAAAGAGAAAGAGACCCACGAAGGTTGTATCCAACAAATGCAGCGTCTGTTTGGCAGTAAACTTTATGGTCAATCCAAAGTACCACTTGATGGTGAGCGATTGATCCGTATGGATGATTGGGAATTAGACCCAGAAACCCAAGCGCACGTAACTGAACTGCTAGAAAAGATGGACGAAAATAACTTCCAAACCTTAGGGGATTACCAAGGGTTTAAAGAAGAATTTCTACAATTAAATGGGTTTGCTCAACCATCGGTAGATTATAGCCAGAAACTTAATACAGAAGATTTTATAAAGTTAAAGCCTTAATCTAAAATTATCTCATTACTGGGACCCGGATTCACATTTGAAAACCTCTGCATAATTGCGGAGGTTTTTTCGTGCAACATTTCTTATACTTATTAAACGTAAGGTTCATAGTTTTCTTTGGTTCATCATAATTAACACAGGATGTGTTGATGCATTTAGCATAATTGACTCGGAGTCATATGAAGAAGATAAAAACAGTAGACTTAGATATCCCAGACGATATGGTGTCTGGTTGGCAAAATATTGTCGACCTCTTGGCTCAAATCACTCAAGTGCCCGCCGCACTGATCATGCGTGTTCACGCCAATTATATTGAAGTATTCTCGACCAGCCGAAATGAAAATAACCCTTACAACAAAGGTGATTCTGAAACCCTAGGCAATGGGCTTTACTGTGAGACGGTGATGGATTCCCAGCAGCAACTTGTGGTACCCAATGCGCTTGCCGATGTTGATTGGGAAAACAACCCCGACACGAAGCTTGGCTTAATCTCTTATTGTGGCATTCCGCTGCTTTGGCCGAATGGTGAATTATTTGGCACTATCTGCATTTTAGACTCGAAAGAAAACCACTACACCCCCACCTATATCAAGCTTTTACAGAGCTTTCGCACCTCGATTGAATCTCAGCTTAAAACCCTATTCCAACACGCCAAGCTTACCCAAATGAATCGCGACCTAAAAAACCGCGTTTACAATCGCACTAAAGATCTCGCGAGCCTTAATTACTCGTTGAATCAAGAAATTGATAAACGAAAAGCGGCTGAACAGAAGATTAACTTCCAAAAGAATCACGACCTCGGCACCGGCTTTTTAAACCGAAACGCATTTGAATCTCGCTTAAACCACAAGCTACTGTCACAGAGAAGGCTGACAGACAGCTCATTTGCAGTCGTTCATATTGGTTTTACCAACGGTAGACGCATACAAGCACGCTACGGCTATAACGCGTTAGACCAAGTGCTTGTTGAATACCGAAAACGCATCGACTGTATTTCTGATATCGATGTATTAACTGCACGCCCTACTTCGGTTGACCTCGTATTGGCGTTTAGCGTTAAAGATTTACACCATCGCCTTGAAGAACTTTGCCAGACGCTCGTTAAAGTTGGTCATTCAGAATTCGACATCGAAAGTGACAAAGTGCATTTGCACGCGTTTATTGGGATTGCAATTACGAACGACGAAGATGACGCGGAAAGCATTCTGCAGAAATCTTCTGAAGCGATGTTAGCCTGCAAAGATTCAGGACAAAAGTTCGCTTACTACTCTCAATCCCATACCGAAGAACAAACTCACATTAATAAGATCGAAGGCTATTTGCTTCAAGCCGTTCGTAATGATGACCTTATGCTCTACTTTCAACCCAAAGTTAGCCCGTTGACGCATCGCTGGGTCGGTGCTGAAGCTTTGCTTCGTTGGCGACATCCTGTTTTGGGTGATATCTCTAACGAAACCCTGATCCACATGGCTGAACAAAACGGTTTGATTTTCGAAGTGGGCAGCTTTGTTTTACGCAATGCGATTGAAAAAGCCAAAGAGTGGTCCGAATACGTTGAAGATTTCAAGATGGCTGTGAATGTGTCTGCAATTCAACTCAAGAACGTACACTTTGCGGAACAAGTGGTTCACCTACTCGAAACCTATCATTTAGAGCCTCGTTTCTTAGAACTTGAAGTTACGGAGAGTGGACTGATAGCAGATGAAGTGGTTGCCAAGAATACCTTGGGATCTTTGCACGATATTGGCGTTACATTGTCACTAGATGACTTCGGTACGGGCTACGCCTCCTTCAGTTATCTGAAGAAGTTCCCATTCGACACCATTAAGATTGATAAGAGCTTTATCGACCAAATGCTCAACTCACACGAAGACTCGGAAATTGTTCGTTCTATTGTCCAAATTGCCAAAAAGCTCGACTTAAAAGTGACGATTGAAGGCATAGAAACGGAGGTTCAGGAGCAATTTATTATTAACGAAGGCTGCGATGTGGGCCAAGGTTACCTTTACGGAAGACCAATGCCGAGCCAAGAATTCGAACACAGCTTAATCAATCAAAACTATTTGGGGACAACTCGTTACGCTTAAAGCGAAAAAGAGCAGTTAGTTTTGGATTTAGGCCTACTTTCTCTTTACTCTAAAGGTGGTGATTTTTATAATCGCCGCCTTTCTGTTTTTATCTTTCCCCTTATATAGGCATTCCTCGTTATGGATCAGTTGACTGCAAAGCTTAAAAAGCTCGAAAAACAAAACTACCGTGCATATCAACAAATTAAAGGTCAATACGACTTTGCTGATTTTGAATTACACATCGACCACATCCAAGGTGACCCATACGCGTCAGCTTCTCGTTTTCGTGCAACGCGCGCGTGGTCTTTGACCGGGTTAGATTGGCTGAAAGAAAAATCTTACGAATACCAAGTAGCCGCTCGTGACTTTATCGCACGTAGCTTCTCTGAGTTCGCGAAACAAGAGTCGACCGTTTCTATCGCGCTGACGGGTCAAACCGTATTAGACAACACAGCTGTTGTATTCACAGACCACGGCATCGAAATTCGTTTCCGTATTAATTTACCAGCTGATGGTCGTAGCATTCTTGCTAAGAAAGCGAACAACATCATCACTTTCTACTTACCGAAGTTTATTCGTCGCGCGACGCTTGAGCGTGAGTTAAACATCGATGCAATGATCAAACATTGTGAAACGATTGAAGACCAAGAAGCGCTGCGTGCTCAATTGGATGAAAACAACCTAGCCGCTTTCGTTGCAAACGGCAGTGTGTTACCTCGTATCGCGGGTAACTGCGACCTTCCAATGAAAGACGCGGTACCTTTCGCGGCTCCAGAATCATTGAGTGTTACGTTAAATACTCCAAACCAAGGTGACGTGACCGGCCTAGGCATTCCAAAAGGCATTACGCTGATCGTTGGTGGTGGTTTCCATGGTAAATCGACACTGTTGAACGCCGTTGAACGTTCTATCTACAACCATATTCCTGGTGACGGTCGCGAAGGCATTGTAACTGCGATTGATACGATGAAGATCCGCGCTGAAGATGGTCGATGTGTGCACAGCTTGAACCTGTCAAACTACATCAACCATTTACCAATGCAGAAAGACACATCTGACTTCAGCACACAAGATGCGTCAGGTTCTACGTCTCAAGCGGCTTGGTTACAAGAATCGATTGAAGCCGGCGTTCAAACTCTACTTATCGATGAAGATACGTCAGCGACTAACTTCATGATTCGTGACGAGCGTATGCAAGCGCTAGTGTCAAAAGGCGATGAGCCAATCACACCACTTGTCGACCGCATTGGTCAGCTTCGTGAAGAGATGGATATCTCTACCATTGTTGTAATGGGTGGCTCTGGTGATTACCTAGATGTCGCGAACACTGTGATTCAAATGCACGACTACCAAGCGGTAGATGTGACTGAAAAAGCAAAAGACGTGATTGCTCAGCACCCTACTCAGCGTACTAACGAATGTGAAACTGCTTTAGAAACGTTTGTACCGCGTTCATTGAACCGTGCTTCACTGATGAACATTCTGACTGACGGTAAATTCCGTGTTAATGCTAAAGGCAAAGAGTCACTGCGTTTTGGTAAAGAGTTTGCAGACCTTTCTGCGCTTGAGCAATTAGAATCACCGTCTGAAGTGAATGCGATCGGTTGGGCTTGGTTCCAATTCGCACAAACTCCAGGTTGGTCAAACAACCCTGCTAAAGAGTTTAACGCTATTTTAGAAAACGAATGGCACGCTAACATGCCTAACTACGGTGACCTAGCGAAACCAAGAACGTTAGATGTGATGGCTGCTCTGAACCGTATGCGTAAATCTCAGTTCAAGCCTTCGAACTGATTTCGTTAAATATCGGATTTATTGTGCTTCTAGGTTTTTGAAGTTTTAATCTTCTAATTTACTAAAGCTTCTAAGCCACTAAATAAGCAAATTAACCTTCTACGGCTCTCATTCTGAGGGCCGTAAATTTATCTAACCTCTTTTGACCTAACCTCTAGTGTCGTCAAAACTCTTGAACTTTATAAATTCATAAAACCAATCTTTACATCAATTACTTATCATCTTTTGTAATGAGAAAATTAAAGGCACTGTTTACCGCCATCTAATGCTGTCGATCCCTCAAAACATGACACCGCTTTTACAAAACCCTAGTGATATTCAGATAAAGTCCCGATTCGACAAGTGTAACCAAATGTAACAGACCCTTGAGGCTTCAATGAATCATAAACGCGTTAAGATGCGTGACCATAAAATCGAAGTGAACCTATTCAAAAACCGCGTAATCGTCGCGTTTTGTGGGATCTTGATGTTCACTCTTGTCTTAGTCGGCAATCTATACCGACTTCAAGTTGAAAATTTTAAAAGCTATCAAACTCGTGCCGATGGCAACAGAATCAAAGTATTACCTATCGCCCCTACTCGTGGACTTATTTACGACCGTAACGGCGTGTTGCTTGCAGAGAACAAGCTTGTCTTTGATCTAACCATGATTCCTGAGCAAACCGATGATGTCGATGCAATGCTCACCAAGCTAGACAAATATGTCCCCCGTGATGCAGAGCAGATCGCTCGTTTCAAAAAACGCTATCACAACACCCGCCGTTTTAAATCTGTGACTATTCTAGAGAACTTAACGGAGGAAGAGATCGCCAAGTTCTCCGTGCACCAGTACCAGTTCCCCGGCTTATCTATAGATACCAGCTTAAAGCGTTTTTACCCGAATGGTGAGGTGCTTACCCATGTTCTTGGTTACGTGGCGCACATCAATGATAGCGATCTCAGAAAGCTTGAAGAACAAGGGATAGAAGCGAATTATCAAGCTACAACAATCATAGGAAAACTGGGTGTTGAACGTTATTACGAAGATATTCTGCACGGCACCAAAGGTTATCAAGAAGTCGAAGTAAACAGCCGTGGGCGAATAGTCCGAACCATTGAGTACGTGCCGCCAGTAGCTGGTAAAGATATCGTGTTAAATATTGACCTTGAGCTGCAAAAATACGTCTTTGAGCAACTTGATCACCGAACTGGAAGCGCGGTTATTCTCGATCCGAAAGACAACAGCGTGTTGGCGATGGCATCAAGCCCGAGTTACGACCCTAACCTATTTGTCGACGGCATTTCGAGTAAGAACTACCAACGTTTATTGAATGATCCGGCTCACCCGTTGGTTAACCGCACCACTCTAGGCGTTTATCCTCCTGCCTCAACCGTTAAACCATTTATGGCTGTGGCAGGACTGCAAGAACATGTCATCTCTGAAGATACCATCCGTAACGACCATGGCGTTTGGAGAATTCCTGGCTCTAAACGAAACTCTAAATCGTGGCGTGACTGGAAACGTTGGGGTCACGGACCTGTCGATGTCACTCAAGCCATTGAAGAGTCGGTAGATTCATTCTTCTATCAAACCGCTTTCGATTTGGGTATTGACCGAATTTCAAGTTGGATGAACCGATTTGGATTTGGTGAACCGACAGGCATTGATATCTATGAAGAAAGTACCGCCAACATGCCGACTCGAGAATGGAAGATGATGCGTTATCGCACCCCTTGGTATCAGGGTGACACAGTTCCGATTGGTATTGGCCAAGGTTATTGGACATCGACACCTATGCAACTTGCTAAAGCAACGTCAGTATTGGTTAATCATGGTAAGGTGATGCCACCTCATATCTTAAGAGCCACCTTAGATCACGGTGAAGATTTCAGTACACAACAACTTGTCGAACCGGAGCCAATGCCCTCAATCACCGAAGTACCGGATAGAATTTGGGATGTGCCAATCAATGCGATGCGACTCGTAAACCACGGTAATCGAGGCAGCGGCAGACGTGCATTTAAGGGAACTGAATACACGAGCGGCGGTAAATCAGGAACTGCACAAGTCTTTGATCTTGCGAAAGACCAGGTCTACAACTCGAAGAAACTCGCTAGACACTTGCTTGACCATGCGCTTTACACGGCTTTCGCACCGTATGAACACCCTGAATATGTCGCAACTGTGGTTATTGAACACGGTAACGGTGGCTCAAAAGTTGGTGCGCCTTATATCCGTAAAGTACTCGACTATGCCTTTGAACATAAAAGTGGTGAGAGCAAAGATCACTCCTAACACCAATAACTTAAGTCGCTACAGCACATAGCGTAATAACGACAAAGCCCCACTTGTGTCACTCACAATGTGGGGCTTTCTGTTTTAGGGTTCTAAGCAATTAGACAGCTAAAAATGCCTGTCGATTATGAGCTTCTTAATACATGCCATGCTTCACAGAGCGTCTGAAATTTTGCGGTGTTGCCTTCGTCTCTGTCCGGATGCCATCTCAATGCCAGTTGTCGCCAACGTTTTCTAATTTCATGGTGTGTCGCGTCTAAAGGTAACTCAAACAGGTTCAATGCTCGACTTCGATCCATATCGAGTTCATCACCACCCACATACTTTCTATACCGAGTCCAAAATTCGTTCAACAGCCTTTTGACTTCACCTTCATCCGCTTCATAGTTAACCCAATTAATGTAGTATTCTCGAAGTGGGTCTTGATGATCGATGCTGTGACTGCTTCCGTGATAACGACCATTCATCAATTCGATGTCCATCGCTTGGACTTGGAGCCAACCATCTGGGTGTAAGGTTTCTTGAAGCTGATAAAGCGCATTCATGATAAGGAAGTTCTTTTTAAACAACTCTTTCTCAGGCACAGCATCCAACACTGGCACAAACCCAAGATCGTTCAGATGAGCTGCCAATGTGTGTACTTTCCATCCGCTTGGCTTTTGCTTAAGCACTTCCATTATCGGCCAAAGCAATGGGTTTTCCATATGGCAATGAAAGTTTGCTCTCACATCTTGATAATTCGACATAGTTGACTCAGTTAGCTTCTCTGAATTAATGGATTTCTAGAACTGTGGATACTATAAGTAACCTGTTTCGCATCCGTTGCGTATCTTCTTTAATTGAAAGCGATTTTCTAAGATTTGTCGAGCTTAAGGACAAACAACTTTCTAACGTTTGGCTTAAAGGCACCTTTTATCGTCAAAACTGAGTACCATTTCGTTGAATACAACCGTTAGTAATAAAGCCGCAATTCTTTGGTACGGATACAAAAAAGGTCAGCGACTTAGCTGACCTTTCACATATATCCCAATTTTAGGGACGAAGCATTGAACTGACTAGATAACGCCAAGCTCTCTTAGACGTTCCATTAGGTATTCGTTTGCTGTGTACTTTTCAGATAGCACTACTTCTGGTTTCGGGTGAAGGAATAGAGGCAAAGAGATACGAGACTTCTCTTGGCGTTCACCTGATGGGTTGATTACACGGTGAGTTGTCGATGGGAAGTAACCACCAGATGCTTCTTGAAGCATGTCACCGATGTTGATGATCATGTTACCGAAGTCACATGGAACATCTAGCCACTCGTCATTTTGAGCTTTAACTTGAAGGCCCGGCTCGCTTGCAGCAGGAAGAACCGTCAGTAAGTTGATGTCTTCGTGTGCCGCAGCGCGGATTGCACCTGGCTCTTCATCACCTTGCATTGGTGGGTAGTGAAGAACACGAAGCAGAGTCTGTTCACTGCCGTTGATCATTTCTGATAACGCAATAGAGAATTTCTCTTGTACTTCTTTAGGAGCATGAGCTTCAACCCAACCTAGCAGCTCTTGAGCAAAAGCATTCGCACGTTGGTAGTAATCTAGAATCTGTTCTTTCAGCTGTTCAGGGATTTGGCCCCAAGGGTATACGTGAAAGTACTCTTTGATGTCTTTTACAGTGTGGCCTTTAGCAACTTCAGACACTGAAGGTGGAAAATATCCATCTTGTGTTTCAACATTAAAGTGGAAGTTCTCTTTCTCTTCAGAGATGAAGAATTGGTACCAGTTTTCGTAAATTGACTCAACAAGCTCTTTCGGGATTGGGTGGTTCTTAAGAACACCAAAACCAGTTTCACGTAGAGAGCGAACAAATTGTTCTGCTGCGTCGTCAGCAAGGTAATCGACAGTTTCCAGTTTCATGACTTTCTTTCTTGTTATGTAGTAATAGAGCGATTTTAAGGATCGCTTTGTTGTAAATCAAACTTTTGTGAAACTCTAGCAACCGTTTGTCTAGATACTGGGCGATAACACCACTTTTCAACAAATCTGGTGATTAAGACCCAATTGAACACTGTTCATTATTGTGTAAAACTATTAAAAACTTCGACGAGAGATCTTGATATGACAATCACGCCACTTGCTCAAAATCGACCATTGCTGTCATTGACGACGCTGTATCTGACGGTGTTTCTATTTTCAGCGTTCGCTCCCTCTTCAAGAGCGGTGTGGATTGCCGAAATTGTCCCAGCGCTCGCGATATTGGTGGGTATTTGGTGGTTATCAACAAAGCTCACCTTCACTAAGACAGCTTACGTTTTGATGTTTATCTGGCTGATTTTGCATACGATAGGCGCAAAATATACCTTCGCGGAAGTGCCATTTGATTGGTTCAATAACATGATAGGTTCAGAACGGAATAACTTTGACCGTGTCGCGCATTTCTCTATTGGCCTTTATGCTTACCCACTCGCTGAGTACTTGATTCGTAAAAAACTGGCTCAACCGGTGCTTGCATGCTTCTTTGCGTTATTTGCGATCATGAGTGTTGCTGCAGGTTATGAAATCATCGAGTGGTGGTACGCGGAGATTGCAGGTGGTGATGAAGGTATCGCATTCCTTGGTTCACAAGGCGATATTTGGGATGCACAGAAAGATATGCTGTGTGATACGACGGGCGCAATTGTTTCGCTATTACTTCTTAAGCTTCAAGGGCGTGTCAGAGCTTACTGAGCTCAATTCTTTACTCTGAGTATCAAAAGCAACGTTGAAATGCCACACACAAACTGTGCTGTGGCATTTTTAGTTTCAACATTATTTTCTCGTTTATAATGATTGGTCGTTTCATCGTGACGGGTTATTTCATCGTTACCTTGCCACCAACAAACTTGTAGGCTGGCGTACCTCGAACCAAAGTGTCTCGCGCAAATTCAATCCCGCATTCAGGGCACACACATGGTTTTGTCGTGAAATCTTCAACGATACGCTCCTTAAAACATTTCACGAGTGCACCTTTGCCACCTTTCCGATACTTAAAAAGCTGCGTTTTGCATTTGGCACAGAAAATCTGAACCGTCTTGGTCGGTTGTTTCTTGTTTGGTTTAGCCATAGAAGTTAATGATTGAACTCTTTATTTCTTAAGTTTAGGTGCGACAAGAACCAAGCTTATCCCAAGAAGTATAACGGTTGATGAGACTATAAATTGCATAGTGACAGGTTCAGATAACAGTAATACGCCACCAAGTGTCGCGATAACTGGAACAGAAAGCTGTGCAATAGACGCAACCACGGTATTCAGTTTTTTCACTACGTAATACCACAAACTATAACCGATACCAGAAGCCACAGAGCCCGATATAACCGCGTAAATCAAACCTTGCTCAGTGATAGACACTTGCGTTAATGCATTAGGTATTAAAACTAATAAGCTCAATGCCACAAGGATAACTAGCGAGCTGAATCCAAAGTTAGCGGTGGTCGATTGCAGTGCGTTTGACGATTTCTTTCCTGCCAATGTGTAAATGCCCCACCCAATTCCGGCCAGAGACATCAAGATAATAGAAACTAAGTCGGGTGCTTGAGTCGATTCCGTTGGCATTAACAAATAAACAAGCCCTGCCACAGATAACAAACACCCGCCCCACTCAATGAGCGACATTCTGTTTCCAGAAAACAGGTGCGCGGCAATCATCGTAAATTGCACTGCGACAAACAACACCAGAGCACCAAGACCTGCGCCAAGCTCTAAGTAAGCAAACGAAAAACCAAACATATACACGAGCAGTGACAATATTGATGTGAGTTGAAACTGTGATTTGAGCTTTGTGTATAGCGATGTGTTACTTGCTAACTCACTTTTAGCTTTAGATTGGGAAGATAAAGCTAATAAAATCAAAAGCGTAAGCGCACCAGATAAGATGCGAACGATCGAAAAGCTCAAAGGATCAATCGTTTGATCCATTAAGGCCCAGCGACACAGAACTGAATTAGCAGCAAATGCCACCAGCGTAATAAATGTAATCATCAGAGTTTGCATCGTTTTTCCTAAATGAGTTGTTTGGTCCTAATTGAGTTTTCTTGGATTTCAATCAACGTCAGGCTTCACCCAAACTTGGCTAAAGTCGAACCAACCTAATGCATTACATTTCGCGTTTTGCAACGTACCACATTGATCTTTATTAACGCCTAACCAGCAATGGAACATTGGAATCAATTGATTGCTTTGGACAAGTTGTTTACCGAGTTGTCTTGCTGGGAATTGCTCGAATTCCCCCGAACGCCAACGGTCAATCATGTGACACCATTGGTCGAAGTCTTCTGCCGGGCTAGATTCATCAAGAAAACTGTAGTCCATTAGCCAACCGGCTAAAGCGTCGTCTCTGTTATTAGCGATACCCATAGGGTTAATCCAAATATCGACATCATCAGCGTGTGGAGGATCGGTTTCGTAACCGTAAAGATCAACATCGACGTTGTATTGCTTCAGAACCGTGACAATCGCCTTGGCAAGCGTTGGAAACATTGGGTGTTGGCATTGATACGCCAATCTTATTGTTGGTTTGGAAATTGCTGGTGGACAAACTGGCACCTTCAATTTGATGTCATACCAACCAGGTTTTATGCCATAAGCGTGTAACACGCCCAAATCGATAACAGTCTCTTTTGGAATATGAACAAACAGATCCGCCGCATTCACCGCGTTAGATAAAAACTGTGCCCATGCGGGATCTTGTGCAATACCCTTCTTTCTATTGAGCAGTAAATACGTGCAACCAGGATCGAGTTCTACTTCATCGCTATCGCCACGGTCGGCCATAACAGGCTTAGATAGGCTTGGGTAAACCATTGAAGAATAAGCCTCATCCACCACCCAAACTTCAACGCGATCAATTAACGGTCTGAAACCAAAGTACCCATTGAAAGCGGTTAACACGAGTTGTTTCTCGTCGTTCTTTTCAATGCGATAAGGTCCCGTTCCAATCGGTCGAATATCGTAGTCTTCACCACGTAAAGTGATCGGTAATGTGACTTTAGCGACCGATTCCGTTAGTGCGAGGGGAAAATACTTGTCTGGACGTGTGAGAAAAACATCTACTACACAATTTGCAGGTGAAGAGACATCTTTGATATGCGAAAACATGTTGAGAGGTTCGAGTGCAAGCAGTGTATCCACAACATGATTGGTTAACAGAGGTTCCCCGTTATGGAAACGAACACCGGGTCTCAAGAAGAATCGCCATTGGTAATCGCTGATTTTTTGCCATGAATGAGCAAGATCGGGTTGAAGTTGGTCATTCTCATCTAGACGAGTCAACCCACTGAATACCTGACAAGCGATATGTTGCTCTGAACGACGCATCGATTTGGTTGGGTTAAGCATTGAAAGCGGCCGGTAATAAGGCAAACGAATAACTTGTTCGCCTTCTTGATACTGTACGCCCAAGTAGTTTTGAATAACTTGCGTGAGTTTGGCAGCATTGTGATCAAGCACTGACAGCGCCTGTCCAATTTTTCCTTCCTGCAAGTAGCGTCTTGCTAAGTTCTCGCTGACATCACAACGATTCTGTTTAAAGATAAGTTGAGATAACTTTCCTCGACCTGCTGCAGGTAACCATTCTACCCACCCTTCTTCTTCAAGCTTGTTGAGTACCATTCGGGCATTACGACGGGTACAACAAAGCACATCCGTGATGTCGTCGAGTTGAACATCAGAATCTTTACCATCGAAGTATTCAAACAGGGTTTCAAATTGAACGCGAAGTCTTGGGCTGCTCATAAAGAGGAAAACTTATTCAAAGGACATTGAATTCAGTTTCCCTATTTTATGGCGTAAAATCAATATTACTGACACAATTTTATTGTGAATTATGAGTACGACATCCTAAGATGTTATTCAATCTTAAGGGTTAAGTGCCTTTACCGTAAAGGATTACATTACATCGCAGCCAATTTCATTAGCGATTTCACGGAGCTGCTGTTCATCGTCTAATTTTATCGACCATTTACACTCAGAACCGTTAGCTGAAATAACATTTGCCCCTTTTCCGATCAATTGAATTGCATCAACTTGGGCTTGCAGCGTGACTCTATGCTCCCCATCTAAACGAACAACCAATTCATGTGCGGTTGCGATGACTTTTCCACTTTTAAACGTTATGACCATGGGCTTCTCGGGTTACTTCTTTAAATACTGATTGCTTGTTCTAAGTACTGATTACTTCTTCTAAAGACAAAACCAGCGTACGACTGCCTAGTCTGTTATCGCTTATGTTTCTTAACGGCAATGGTTAAACGGCTGGTACAAACTAAGCGTTGACGATCATCAGTGATATTGATCTGCCATACTTGAGTAGAGACGCCCAAGTGAATAGGCTCAGCAGTACCAATGACATGCCCTTCACGCATTGACCTTACGTGGTTCGCATTGATATCGAGCCCAACGCAATAATAGCCTTCTGGTACGCAGAAGTTTGCAGCCAATGAGCCAAGCGTTTCTGCTAGCACAACCGATGCGCCGCCATGAAGCATACCCAGTGGTTGGTGCGTAAAGTGACAAACCGGCATGGTTGCTACCAAAGAATTGTCATTTACTTCGGTGTAAACAATGTTGAGGTGTTCAATTAAGGTATTTTTTGAGGTCGCGTTGAAGGTATCTAGGTCAACGGGCTTTTTCCAAATACTCATATAGGTTCCTTAATTATTGATCTTGTTATCGCGTGCATAGCTTTTTTCTATATTACCGCTGTTAGTTATCTTACAGCCCTTAGCTATTACGCAAGTTGATGTTAACATGCATAAAAACCGAATACACAGAGGATATTGTATGACGTCATGGATGAAGTTTGCCTCGCTTCTCACACTTGCAGGCCTAACCGCGTGTAGCGCTTCTCCGACAGGCAGAAACCAATTGCTGCTTTTTTCAGATAAAGACATGTCTCAGCTTGGAGCGCAGTCTTTTGAACAAATGAAAAAAGAACAACCCATCAGCAAAGATGCCAAAACTAACGCTTATGTACAGTGCGTAGCGAACAGCATCACTCAATATATTCCTAAACAAGGTTTTAGTGAATGGGAAGTTGTTGTGTTTGATAGTGATCAAGTGAACGCATTCGCCCTACCTGGCGGAAAAATCGGTGTATACACAGAGTTACTCAAGGTTGCAGTCAATCAAGACCAACTCGCGACGGTTATCGGTCACGAAGTGGCACACGTTTTAGCGGACCACAGTAATGAGCGCCTTTCTCAGTCTCAAATCGCTAATACTGGCTTATCTATTACTAACGTTGCGTTAGGTGCATCAGAATACAAACAGTATCAAGGTATGACGATGGCCGCGTTAGGGTTAGGCGTTCAATATGGCGTTATTCTACCGTATGGGCGAACTCAAGAGTCTGAAGCCGATGTTGTTGGTTTAGAGTATATGGCTCAAGCAGGTTTCGATCCAAACCAAAGTGTCAACTTGTGGCAAAACATGGCGAAAGCATCAGGGGGTAATCAACCGCCAGAGTTGCTTTCTACGCACCCTTCCCACAGTACGCGTATTAAAGATCTACAAGCAACGATAAAAACGCTTCCTCAATCAGGTTCACCAAGACCAAATTGCAAAGCGTAATCTAAGTAAGAATCGCCTAGCTGGTGTAAATACAAAAATGCCCTATCCATATTGGTTAGGGCATTTTTAGTTTCTTGCTTGCTAACAGTTCAAGTGCACTAAGTAGCTGGATAATTCCAACAACAGAAATTCACAGGTTAAGTACCAAGAATTTGTAATGGTAGGCTTAATAGCTGATCACCAGTAGATGCAAAATACCAGATGACACCAATCAAACTGCTCACTAAACCCACATACCAAACGAACGACACGACTTGCCCGTATTTGTCTAACGGTAACAAGTGACTGTGATGACGTCCTTTCCATTCGAACAGTATTTCAACACTGCCCATGATCAATAAGAAACCAAACAGGGTTAAATTCAACTGATAACTCAATACCACACCAGCAACGGCAGCCGCGACACAAAGTACAATGCCAAGTACGCTGTTCATCGAGAAACTGATACTTTTAAGAACATGTCCGCCATCGAGAGGCAAAATCGGCAATAGATTGAACAGGTTTAATAGAGCATTAAATACTGCAAGGCCGGCAAAGAACATTTCGCCAGTCGCCCAGTACAGCACCATAAATACTAACGACAATATCAGGCCGAACAATGGCCCCATGATTGATATAACCACATCTTGCCAACGCGTATTAATCTTTTCATCGGATAACGCCAAGCCACCAAGAAATGGTATCAAATAGATCCCTTTGGTTTTCATGCCGAAGTATTTCATCGCTCTAATATGACCGTACTCATGGAACATTAAACAGGCGATTAAGGCCAAAGCGAACTGAATTGAAAACAACCATGAATAGGCCGCTAAACTCGCAGAAGCAAGTACGACCTTGATTAGCTTGGCGCTTTTTAGCGCTTTCATACCGAGCGACACCAACCCAATTAAGCTAAAACGCTTCTCTGGTTTAGGAGCGACAACAGGAGTTTGTTGTTCGATATCTTTGGTGTTTCGATTGCCTTCGGAAATGGTTTGGCCATTGACCAATGCTTTATACGTCATCTCAAACGGTTGCCACTGAACTGTCGACTCAACGTGACACTGCAACGTTTCTTCGCCAGCGCGTAGTGTAAATTCGTGTTTTCGTGCGTCTTCTTGGTCTGTGGTCGCATCTAATTGAGATACCAAAGTGTTATCCCAATACAACTGTTGCCACCCTGCCATTGATCCTTCTAAACGAAGCGGTTTTCCAAGAAACTCTATCGCGAGTAATTCCAAACTTAAAATTCCAATTTAATGACTTCTAACGAGTGTCGATATTATGCCGATTTAGCGAATGGTGGTAAACAGAAACAAAGTTGTTACATATTGAGCTATTGAACACTATTTATACCGCAACGATGCATAAACACTCTGGTCACACCTCCAACCACGAATAAATTATTGATTATACTTATATTATCGATGTTAAAGTGCCGCCCCTTTAAAACATAACCTCACAAAATAACAACTCTTTCTTTGACTTTATATAAAACATGAATTTAACATACCATTTACATTAGAGCTTCAACACCAAAAATGCTCAGTGTGTTTTCAAACCATAATAACGAAATTCGATGCCCTAGGAGGGTCAAGGATGAAAACAATACAACGCTCTCTCGTTTCACTTTCAGTACTATTTGCATGTAACTCACTTGCGGCTGGTTTCCAAGTTGCTGAGCATTCTGCCTCAGGTCTTGGTCGCGCATTCTCAGGTGAAGGCGCTGTAGCCGATAACGCGAGTGTACTAGCGAGAAACCCCGCCGCAATGACCCTATTTGATACAGCCCAATTTTCAGGCGCGGTTTCTATCGTTGATCCAGAGGTTAACGTTTACGACGTTGACGCTAACGAGCATTCAAAAGATGTTGCTCCATTACAAGTCGTGCCAGCCGCATATTACATCAGCCCAATCAACGAAAAATGGGCTTGGGGTATCGGTATGTTCACCAATTATGGTGTTGCTACGGATTACCCTGATGACATCTCGGCAGGTGATATGGCTGGTGATACGTCGCTCTTATCTGTAAATCTAAATCCAAATATTGCGTATCGCGTGAATGAATCATTTAGCGTTGGTGCAGGTTTAAACCTTGTGTATGCGGAAGCTGAACTTACTCGCCATAAAGGTGAGCTCGCTAACTTTGTTGGTGGAAATCCATCTGACAAACTTATAGGCATGACCGGTGAAACATTTGCCTATGGTTGGAATGTTGGCGCGATGTATGAGCTGAACGAAAACAATCGCTTTAGTATCGCTTACCGCTCTTCTGTTGATCTTGATTTCGATGACGGTGAATTTACCAGCTACGATTCAGGTAGAGCAACATCTCCCAAGGTTGATGGTCGTCTTCAAATCGAGCTTCCTTCTATTCTGGAGCTTTCAGCATTTCACCAACTTAACGAACAATGGGCAATTCACTACGGTTGGCAACAAACTGATTGGAGTACTTTTAAGGAGTTAAAAGCAACAAGTCCAGATTGTACTGACAACGGTGTAGCAGGTCAGTGCTTCTACAAACCTGAAAAATATGAAGACAACAATCGATATTCACTAGGCGCAACGTACCAACTAAACAGTAAGTGGACATTAAGAGCTGGTTACGCTTATGACGAACAAGCTGGTGAAGCAACTTTAAGCATTCCTGATAGTGATCGTATGTGGTATAGCGCTGGCTTCACTTATGTTTGGAGCGAAAATATGACTGTCGATGCAGGATTCGCACTTGTTGTAAGTGATGACGGTGAGTTCACTGAGACAAATGGCGCTCAGCAAGAAAGGACTTTCGAAGCAGAAGGTACCGCTTACCTTTCTTCAGTTCAGCTTAACTACACTTTTAACTAAATCAGGATCGTATCATGAAACGTAACTTTAAGATCTCTCTACTATGTTCAGCGACCCTGCTAGCAGGTTGTGGCGACAACACCGAAAGTTCGGTAACAAGTAACCAACAACTTGAAGCCTATCTAGAAACGTCTTTGGCAAGAGCGACAACTCAAAAAATGCTCTTGCAAGGTAGTAATGCATCAGTTCCTTTAAGCAATAACCTATTATTTGACTCTACAGATGGCACGTTAGCGATCCCAACAGGTGGCGACGATAGCATTTCTAACCCAAAAGCAGCATTAAATTATGCCGATGGTTTTTCGACCAGCATGCCAATTTACATCGAGTTTGAAGGCGACGGTTTTGGTGATACTCCTGGAGTTGTTACTTCCGGAGTGACATTGTTGAAGCTTTCTAAAAAGCTAACAGACACATCCACAGCGGCTCAAGTACCAACACCTGTTGCTAGCTCTGAATACAAAGTTTACAAAGTAGGCTCAAACCTAGCAATTACACCTAATACTCCTTTTGATGAGAAGTCTGAATATTTGCTTGTTGTTACTGATGACGTTACAGATGTAAATGGTAACCCAGTAGGTACATCGCAAAGCTATGCGGCTCTCAAAACAGCCACTAAAACTTATTCAACCGGTGACTTAGCTAGTGCGCAAACTTTAATTAAAGGTCAAGAAGCTATAGCTGCCGCTGTTGGTATTGATGCGGAAAAGATTGTGTATTCAGCTTGGTTTACTACAACTTCTGTTGGTGATGTTCTTGCCTCTACAGCATCGTTGATTGGCGGAATGATTGATGCTGGGGCCCCACTTTCGACTTATTGGAATGGCAGCGCAAACCCAAATAATATCGATCTGACAAACGCTTACAATCTTAGTTTAGATTCCTCATCAACAACACCATTTGCTACAGCAATCGCTGCAGATGCTGACTTTAAAAAATATCTTGCCGATGACGATGCAACAGAAAATGCCACTTTGATTGGAGGGATAAATCTCCTTTACTCTAACGCTGGTATCAGCACTACGTCGGTAAACGTGACTAAAGGTACTGTTCAACTCCCATATTTCTTGGAAACCGATCCAACTAAGTTCTCTACAACGCCATTTGCATCAGCATTGGACAGTTTAGCGGTTATAAAAAGCGCACTAACGGATAACTCTACAAGTTCTTTCGTTGGTGGAGAGTTGGTTAAATTAGGATTAGACCCAACAAACCTTAGCGCAGCTGATGTCACGACTTTAATGGGAAAAACACTCACAAAGGACGCAAGTGGAACAGCTCTAGATAGTGATCGCATTGTCACTCAGTATTCACCAATACCACAAATTAAATCACTTGAAGCTGTTGATGTGCTTTTGTTTACTCCTGTGACTGACCCAATAACCGGGGTTGTAATCTACCAACACGGTATTACCTCTGTAAAAGAGAATGCGTATGCGTTTGCGGCAAACTTAACGGCTGAAGGTCTTGCTGTCATTGCAATTGACCACCCTATTCATGGGTCTCGTTCACTTGCCGGAGGTGCTATTTCAACTAACGATAATGCTCTGTACTACTTGAATCTAAGCGCTTTGCCCGTTGCGCGTGACAACATCCGTCAAAGTGCACTTGATGTAATAGGTCTTCGTATGGCACTTGAAAAAGTGGGGAATGACTTTACTGGTACACCATTAGCCGGAGTTGATGTAAAAGACACAACCGTTAAATTTATGGGCCACTCATTGGGCGGTATTACTGGATTTACGTCAGTAGCTACATCTGAAATTGCTGGTACACATAAATTTAGCTCGGCGGTATATGCTAATTCAGGTGGGCACATTGCTGAATTACTCTTCGCATCGGAAACCTTTGGCCCCGAAATTAAACACAATCTAGCTAAACAGTTAAATGCAACGTATCGGGATTCAGTGGCTTCAGCTTGTACTACGGACGACATTGAAGATGGCGATTGCTATACCGCTTTTGCTAAGGAAAATCCAACTAGTGCCGCAGCAATTGAAACTGAATTAGTTGCATTTAAAGTCGCCGCTCAAACCCTTATTGACACGGTCGATCCACATTCAATAGCAAGCACTGAGGACCAGTCATCAATTAGCTCTAGCTATCCAACGTTGTTGATCCAGTCGCAAAATGATGAAACGGTACCAAACAATGGTAATGATGATAACGATAAACCATTGTCTTACACGGCTTCGTTTGTTGGTTCTGAAGGATTGGATTCAACTTTAGGGTTGGATGACTCTACAAAAGCTAGCACTTCAACTGGAAACCGAGTGTTTGTTCAGTATAACGAAACGGCTAAGCACTCTACGATCATCGGACCGCAAGCAGACCTTTCTGATGCCACTCATACCCTATCAATGAGAGCTCAAGTAGCTGATTTCTTAGAATCGGATAGCCTTGATGCAGCAGCACCGGATGCTTTATTGGAATAACTAAGACTTAAGCTTTTCACTAAACCAAATGCCAGCCTAACCGCTGGCATTTTTGTATCTGCCGTTCGAACAGTTCCCCTAGTTAACCGTTTGCATAAAACTTTAAAACACAAATGGTTGATCTCAGCTAAAATTAATCAAGACAGAATACCGTACGACCTCTTTCTTTATTGTAAATAAAGTGGATAATAGCCCCGTAATTTAATACCTAATAAATGTGAGTCCATTATGTCTTCTGAAGCTACTATGGTAGAACGCTGCCAATCTAAATGTGAACTATGTGGTTCTGATTCTTCTCTTACTGCATACGCAGTGCCGCCACACAGCCACGTAACAGTGGATCACGGCATCATGGTATGTGACAAATGTCTTGGTGAGATTGACGATCCTAAAGATATCAACCACTGGCGTTGTCTGACTGACAGCATGTGGAGCCAGGAAGCGCCAGTTCAAGTAACGGCATGGCGTCAACTTACTCGTCTGAACACAGAAAGCTGGGCTCAGGACGCGCTAGACATGATGTACCTTGAAGAAGAAACATCAGTTTGGGCACAAATCGGCATGTCTGCTGATGACAAGCCTCTTGATGTGAATGGCGTTGAACTTAAGAAAGGTGACGACGTAACAGTAATCAAAGACCTGCCAATCAAAGGTACTAACCAAGTGATTAAGCAAGGTACTGTTATTCGTGGTATCAGCGTTGGTGACGATCCTAAGCTTGTTTCTGGTAAAACAAACGGCGGTCAATCAATGTACGTAATCGCTGAGTTCTGCCGTAAGAAGTAATCTTACTGTAAGAAAGTGATAGAAAACGAAAAGGCGCTAATTAGCGCCTTTTTTCTTGGAAAAATTCAACCTATTCCGTTGTTCTAGAAACCACTGCCTACGTTAAAGTAGATAGCGCGTTCTTCATGGCTTTGCGCATAATCCATCCCAAGGTGCAAACCGTAACGTCTCGCGATTTGGTATCGAAAGCCGACACCTCCGGCATTGACGGTACTGTCGTGGCTTATGCCGTTATCTTGCTTTGCAACCCCTGAACCGTAAAACCCAGACACCTTCCAACGATGAGTGATGCTATACGTCAATTGGCCTTGAATTGTTTCAATCTCATCTCCTTGGTACCGATAAGATGACACCCCGCGTAACGACACGTACGGTTTCGCTGTGGGTGATACAAACAGGTCTTGCTGTTCGAAGCTTTGATAATTTGCAGCCAAGCCTAACGTCCATTTATTGGTAATTGGGATATAGGCTTCGCCATCTATGTTCAAATTTCGGTAATTGTAATCACTGCCAATCGCATCGTCGTACACCATGTAATCTGCAGACAATTTGTAACCTTTGGTTGGATAAAATAAATTATCTCTTGTGTCATATTCAGCCTCCAACCCTAAACCAGAAGTAACCGATTCGTTACCCAAAATTCGGTCTAAAACCATGTTATCAAATTCAATCTCAGACTTAGCTAATAACTGCTTTATTCCCAACATCCAAGGCGTATTCCCAATCCGGAACTGCACCTTTTGTGAAAGTACGGCTACCGAAGTTGACGTGCCTATTCTAAGGTCATGATCTATGGGGCCCCAGTTGATTGATGTGTACAAATCCAAATTCGCAACACCAAAGCCGCCGCCTCCTGTGTAACGAATGGAATCATTCATCCAAGATCGTCTATGGCCACCAAATACAAACCAAGTTTCGTTCTCTGTCCCTACTGCGCCCACTACTGACATTGCTGAGGGTACTAACTGCGCACCACCATCTATGGCAGAAAGAGCAGCTTGCTTTCTTTGTCGCTTTTCCTCATCCGTCTCATGTAAAAACAAACCAGCCACACCGCCGCCGTACCCCACCGCAGGCTCGGTAATCAAAATTGGGATAGGCAAAAAGCCATGTGCGTTTTCCGCAAGGTGATGCCCCATATCAAATTGACCATCAACAGGATCATAAAACGATGCGAAAGAAGATGTTGTAAATAAAAAGCAGGAAAGAAGAACAATGCCGCCGCAGCGAGTCATAAAATTTGCCTCATAGAAAAGACCGGGTGACGAAACCCGGCCGAAAGTTTGCTTCCTTGCAATAAACATAGAAATTAAACACTTATTGCCAATAAAGGGGGTCCTTAATCGACGGGCATAGAATAGGCCAAATAATGGTGTTGCCCTACTCCTATATAGAGGATGTCGCCCTACAAAATTAAAGAGCTTTCGAGATGACAGAAACGCAAAAGGCTCATATAAATGAGCCTCTATTAATAAGTTACCTACATTCTTCCTTTGCTAATATTGACTCAATACTCGATCAACATGTTCTTGTATAACAGATAAAACCGATAATTTTACATCCTTCACTTGCTTAGAATGATTGCACCAAAGCGCAAAACCGAATTTGAATCCTTGGTGCATTTCAGACGACTGTATAGGTTCAATGTCGTAATGGGAAAATTCAGAATGAGCAAACGTTTTTGGTAACAGTGCCCACCCTAAACCGGCTTCAACCATTTTAATAACTAACGCCAATTGATCGACTTCTTCGTTATCGGAGCTGATGGTTACTTTTTCTGACATTCCCTCTTCAATAAACGATCTCAAGATAAACTGCTTTGAATTTCTTAACGCTAAAAGTACATCCTCTTGCGCCAAAGATGAGAACTCACCATTTTTTTGAACGAATGGGGAAAACTCAATGTGACCTAGAAAAGTCGCATCAAAGCTGTGTATACCCCGGCTGTCATGCACATTGACTAGTCCAAAGTGATACTCTCCGCTTTGAAGGCCCTTCTTAATATCCTTTTTGTTTCGAATTAAAAAGTTCACTCGCATCATCGGGAAATCACGACGCAGTTTCTTTCGAATATCCAAAAGCATTTGATGAGGTATCACACCCGAATAAGCAAAGGTGATGTTTTCCAACCCGCCATAAGACAAGCTCAAAGCCACCTTGTCGAATGTTCTTGCCTGTTCAATCGTTTGCTTAGCGTAGTGGTAAAGATGATGACCATCTTCTGTCGGCTTTACAGAGCGTCCAACCCTTTCAAATAGGCTTACCGCGAGTTGGTCTTCAAGGTTAGTTATAACCTGCCCGATTGTCGTTCTGTGCTTGTTAAGCTTGACTGCTGCCTTGCTGAAAGACAGTTGGTCATAGACAGTTACAAAAGCAAGAAGTTGTTCAATGCTGAAATTCATTTTGTTGTGCTTACTTTTAATCGTTATGTCTTTAAATTATCACAGGTTGGCGAAATATCTACTTTGTCAGAATAATATTAGTGAAAATAATTCGTCAATTTGAAACAAAAAAACCTACTTAAGATAGTAGGTTTTATCGTTGATGTCAAACGAATAACTTAAATGTATTCGATAACTCGAGCTAGATAGTTAAAGTCCCCAGAATCACCGTGGTAATTACGGTAAACATCGACACTGAAATATCTAGGTTGGTCCACTTGAATATGCTCAGCAATTCGCTGCTCGATGGATTCTAGAGTTTCACCTGTTTGCGAGTAAATGTATTTCTTGGTGGTCTTTTGAAGCTGGCGTTCTTTAGCTTCTTTGTGTGTGACGTAATTGTTCACGTCAACCCACTGACCAATGTAGTCAATCTCCACGTAGTCTGAATTTTCTTCAACCATGAACAACGCCGCTTCTTGTTGAACGTCGGCCAGTTGTAGCATGTCGTTATCGACTTTTTGCTGTTCCATTGAGGTCACATTTTGTGCCATGGCAGCGCTAGACGTTGCCATGATAAGTAGCGCTAAAGCTGTTTTATTCATTTTACGATATCCCTAAATTAAGGTAATTCTGTTACCCAAGGTTTGCCCTGAGTTGCTTTGTGATAACCATATTCGTATATGGTTAATAAATAGTGTTCATCAAACATGTCTTTGGTTCGTTTGGCGTAACCAAAGTCGTGCTCGATGTAAGTAAATTGCATATCAATGTCGTTGATTTCACAGATGTATTTCATTCGATATAAATCACCACGTGTTTGAGCAAGAGTCAGGCTTGATACGCTCTTTGCTACTAAATCTAGACCCTTATCTCTCAGCGAGTGGTACGGCGCTTTCAGTGCTCCATTTCGAATAACATCGAGCTGTGGTGGTTTTTCTAACCCAAGAGCATCTGAGATCTGCTGATAGTCGAAGTTAGATGGATTGAAAAATACTTGAGCGGCTAAACCACCATCGACGTGAAGTTCTTCATAACTTTTACCTTCGTACTTCACATTGATAAACTGCGGTGGGAAGACTCCAGGAATAGAAGCACTTGCTGCTAAAACCTTATATATAAGTTCAGACTTATCTGGCATGTCACTATTTGCAATTGCGCCCACATTCCAAATGACAAGCTCTCCAGAATCAAAGTGTGTGCTACCAATAAACAAACGCTTACCGTTGCGGTGTCGCGCAGCAATTTGCTCGATCATCGGTTCAGGGAACGCCTGAGCGATAAATTGATTCAAGTTTTTACCGTCAGTAAAAGCATCTTTAAACACGGTGTTTAAAAAGTTCTTTTTGCCGAGCACTGATTTGTCATTGATGTTTAACATCACCTCCTTCATCTTCGGAAATGCATCTCCGCCGATGAATACAAATGGTGCCATTAGCGCTCCTGCACTGATGCCAGTAACTATTGAGTAGTCTTTCAATTGGCCAGATTCTTCCAACCCTATCAAAATACCGGCTCCAAAGGCTCCGTTCGCGCCGCCTCCTGACAAAGCTAAGATATTTAGTTGCTCACCTGACACTTTAATTGGCGTTGTTTGATCGATTGGAGAGTATAAGAAGTCTGGGTTCTCACTCGCCCACATACGCAATGGCTCTTTTACTGATATCGCTTCTTCTACAACCACTTCTTTGTAATTGTCTTTGTGTACGCGTACATCCAACGTGTGGGGTGAGCTACATGCCACTACAAGTAATGACAAAGCAACGGTAAAACCCGAGGAAATTAGACGGTTCATAATTAGGCTCATTTAATGTTCTCTAAAATGATTCAGAAACTCTGTTTAATCAAAAGAACAGCTATAAACAGAGAAGTTAATAAATAGGGATAAAGTGAAGTCCGTCTCTTTGTGGGAGTAATATAGCTAGGTTTAGTCTTAGCTCGTAATCTCGTTTGTAGGATGCGACCCATCGAATAGGTACACCCTCCACCACTATCGGAGTTAAACGCTCTACCCGATTTTGACCACGTTGAAATCGTGGGTAGGCTCTACAAATTCATATTGTGCATTGATTGTTTGTAGCTCCCAAGTGCCATAGCTTTTAGTTAGCTCCAACACACCATAGACCGCGTTATTTGCATGTCGGAATGCAGCTACGGGAGACATTCTCTTTATTAACCCTGCGGTAAACAGGCCAGAGATAAGGTCACCGACACCAACCGGTTGTTGAGCAAATTCAATGTTCGGTCGTTGGGCTAAATAACATGCCTTTTTCGTTGCTAAAATCATACTGAACGCGTCATCGGGTAATGAGTGAAGATACTTCACGAGCACCATCTTTGGACCAAGCTCCAATGCTTTCTTACATGCTGTAACCGCGTCATAAAGGGAGAGGATTTTAATGCCGGTCAATTCACTTAGTTCAAATTGGTTTGGCACTATAACATCGGCAATAGGAAGCAAGTGTTTAGTAATGGCGGTTCTAACGCCATCCTCAACGATACAACCTTTATCTGGGTCACCCATTACAGGGTCACAAACATAGAGTGCACTGTGGTTCTTTTCTTTAACTAAATTAACCGACTCGGCAACCGCTTTACATTGGTCTGCGCTTCCCTGATAACCCGATAGGATCGCACCACAGTCTTTCAGTACGTTGATGTTGTCTAAGCCTCGAATCAAGTTTCGAATATCATCTGAGCCGAATGTTTGCCCGGTCCAACCTTGTTGATATTGAGTGTGATTAGAGAACTGAACAGTGTGGATTGGCCACACATCGAGTCCCATTCTTTGGATTGGAAAAACCGCAGAACTGTTTCCTGCATGCCCGTAAACCACGTGAGATTGAATAGAAATAATGCTTTTCATGCGTCGCTCTTTCAGTTTGAAATGGATTTGAATACTTGGATAAGACGACTAAATAAACACAACGGAAAATCAAGATAGGAAGTTTTATCGATCTAACCACTGTGCTTATTTGGTCGGAATAGCCTCGACATCGCCGAGGCTTATTCTTAATGAGTTGGACGTCATCGGCTTTAAATCATGTATTTGATTCTAAGCCAGACTTGAACTTATGCGTCTTGAAACTCAGCGAAGTGCTCGTCCAATACCTTGCGAGTTGCGCGGCCAATCAGTTCGTACTCATGGTGAGTCAGGTTAGCCAGAGATACGCGAACCGACGCATGTACAGTATCGAAGCCATTTCCTGGTAGTAAAATAACACCAGTTTCGTGAGCTAGACGGAATAAGAAATCTTTACCTTTACCGCTTGCTTTGAACCATTCAACGAACTCTTGACCGTATAGTTTGCCACCTAGAGTGTCTAACTCTAGTAGTGTGTAGTAGTCCACACGATCTTTGTTCTCTTCAACTTCTAGCCCCATGTTGGTGTATAGAGTTGTATAGCGCTCACGAATGATGCGCTTGCATGCTGCTTTGTAGCTACCTTCAGAATCCATTAGGCAAGTTAGAGCAAACATCGCCATTTGCACTTGTTGCGGTAGAGATAGACCGGCAGTGTGATTCAAGGCTACGCTACGGCTATCCGCAACGATGCGGTCGATGAACTTAATGTCACGTGGCTCTGGAGTCAGTGTTTTGTAACGGTCATCAAGTTGACACTGTTTTTCTTCGCTGAAAGAACTTAGTGCGTCATCAAATACGTTTTTGTGTTGGATACCAATGGTACCTAAACGCCAGCCTGTTGCGCCAAAGTACTTAGAGAACGAGTAAACACAAAGTGTGTTGTATGGTAGTTTTGCAAATAGAGAAACGAAGTCATCGGCAAATGTACCGTATACGTCATCAGTGATGATGAATAGGTCACTGCGTTGCTCATTCACAAAGTTTGTTAGGTTCTCTAGAGTCTCGTCAGAGAATTTCACTGATGCTGGATTAGCAGGGTTAACGACGCAAAGTAGTTTGATGTCTGTATCTGCCAGTTTCTCGATTTCAGACATTGGTAGCTGCCAAGTGGTCTCATCAAGACGCAGTTCAACGATCTCTAGTTCGTACTCAGAAAGCTCTGGGATTTCTAGGTAAGGGGTAAAGATTGGCGTAATTAGCGCCACTTTATCGCCTTTTTTCAATAGACCATTGTTGAACATCGTTTGGAATGTGTAGGTCATTGATGCCGTACCACCTTCCGTTGCGAACAAGTCAAAGTCCGTGGTCATTGGAACTGGGCCATACATCTCTTCTGCAATGTACTGCTTCACCACTTTCTCAATGTTAGTCAACATACGTGGTGGTACTGGGTAGTTACACGCTAGGTAAGCAAGAACGAGTTCGTTTAGGAACGCTTGTTTTTGGATGCCTAGACGATCTTTTGCGTAGCTTAGTGCGCGCTCGATGAACTGAACACCTTTGTCGTTTGAGTATTCTTTAGTAAACGTATCGAAACGCTCAACGATACCCACGCCATCAGGGATACCACCGAAATCACCACCGAGGTAAGCGTAGTTACGTTCCGCTTCCATTACTGCAAATTCACCCAAGCGAATAAATGCTTTACGTGGCAATGTTGCTAGGAAGTTTGGATTACCACGACCTGCGTCTAGTAAAGCACGATCTGGCACTGCTTGAGCAACTTCAATTAATTTGTCTTTTAATTCAAATGGGCTTAAATCAGCGAATTTTGAAAAGTCGATAGTTGTATTTTGTGTAGTCATAATATTTACCTAATAATTTAATATTAAACACTTGTAATTAAATAAAGTGTTTTACTTAAGCGTGATTATTCAGGCCTACCCTATTTTTGATTGGGTAGGTCTGTTAATAAGTTGATGATTTTTTAAATCTATAATGAGTTGTAGGTTTTAATTACATACCCGCATTAACGGTAATAATGCCGACGATAATTGGTCCCCATAGAGTCAGTAACACGTTGGCTACGGCGTAAGTCACAGTGAAAGAGAATACTGGCGTTGCGTTGCCTGTTTTTTCCATCAATGCAGCGAACGCTGGGTTTGCACTTCGACCACCAGTCACACAACCTAACGCTTCTACTGGGTTCTTTATCTTCAATACAAAGTACGAGAAAAAGAATGAAATAATCTGTGGAATGATGGTGACCGCCATACCCAAGAACAGAAGCGACATACCATGTTCTTTTATGGTATCAACTGCTTGAGGGCCCGCTTGGAGGCCAACGATGCCAACAAATGCTGCTAAACCAAAGTCACGAATAAAGCTTGCTGCACCCGCAGGGAACTGAGCCACATGTGGGTTTCGGCTACGTAACCAACCAACAAGCAAACCAGAGATCAAACAACCTGCACCAGATCCAATCGTTACTGGAATACCTGCAATCTTGAAACTGATTAAGCCGATAAGAAGGCCCAACACCATACCAAAACCCAGTACGATGAAATCAGTCATGGTTGCTGAGCCCATACGCTTACCGATGTGTTTTTCAACTCGGTTGATGTCTTGTGCGGTGCCTGTTAATTGAATAACGTCGTTTTTCTGAACAATCAGATCATCAGTAATGGCGACTGAAGCACCAGCACGCATGTAGTCTGTAACATACACACCACGGAACGAACGTTGATTTGAGCTATCTTTGATCTCTCTTAGCGAACGACCAATCAGTTTGCGATTGTCAGCGATAAGTTGACGATTTTCTTCAATAACTTCATAGCTTTCCGGTAATGCGACTTCATTACTTTGCGCCATGCTCTGTAGCTCATGAACCGCATTTCTACGGCCGGTAACCACAACAAGGTCGCCCGCTTTAAGTGCTGTGAACTTGTCTGCACTCAGCTCTTTTCCGTCGCGTTCAATAAGTTCGATACACGCAGCAAGTGATGATTGATTCAATTGCGCGAGTGTTTTTCCAACCAGTTTATCGTCGTGAGTGACTTTAAAAGCACGTGTCACTAGAGCTGTGACTGCGTTAAATTCGCCATCTGCCAAATCACGTTTACCGTTAGAATTTTTCTCCTCTAACGCAATTGCTTCAGAGCGAATGTCCCACTTCATCAACGTTGGGAATACCCAAGTCACCATCAAGATTGGACCTAATGAACCAAAGATGTATGTTACAGCGTAACCTACAGCAACGTTAGTTTGCATCAGATGTTTGGCTTCTTCAGACACACCACCCAAACGGGCGATCGCATCGCCTGCAGTACCAATGATCGCAGACTGAGTTAAACCACCGGCAGCTAGGCCCGCAGCAGTACCTCTATCTAAGTCAAACAACCACGCAGCAGCAAGTACACACAATAAGCCTGAAACCGTCATAACAACCGCAGACAACAGAATGTTGATGGTTCTAAAGTTAAGCGCTTTAAAGAATTGTGCGCCGCCTTGATAACCCACAGCATAAATAAAGAGCGCAAAGAAAATACTTTTTACGCCGGGATCAATCTGAACACCAAATTGCCCAATAATTACGCCCATTAATAATGTTCCGGCCACACCGCCTAAAACAAATCGGCCGATAGTAATTTTACCAACCATATAACCCAATGAGAGTGTAATAAATAATGCGACAAATGGTGCCATGTCAAACAGATTAGAAATAATGTCCATGACAAATTTACTCTTGTTACTAAATATAAGGAGTAAATAATCTAACTAATAACTTAATAATGATATTTGTTGGATTATTCAAAATAAATAAAGCATCTCGTTGCTTCGAACCGAATATTAAGAACAAAAGGTTTTATTATGTAATCCCATTTGATGGATCAAATCATCACTTTAACTGTTCGCATAGTTTTTGAAGTGCAATTTACACCTTAAGTGATTGGTTTAAATAGATTTATCTTAAACCGGCAAAAGTAGATGATTTTCGAAATCAATTTCAATTAAGTGTTTCCACTTCAAGAACGACAACCTACCTACGGCTTTGTTGCGTAATTCAATGGAACTAAATCAAGAACCTACGATCTGATCAGCTACCACCACTCTCTCTCGTAGCCTTATGCCTAAACCTTGTTACAAAACAACCAACTGGAAGCAATACAACCAATCGCTCATTAACCGTGGTTCTCTGACCTTCTGGATCGATGAAGAAGCAATAAGTGGGTGGGCGCAAAGCAAACAGAATAAGCGCGGGAGGCCACGTCGGTTCAGTGATTTAGCTATTACGACAGCACTCATGGTGAAACGAGTTTTTTCTATGCCACTGAGAGCGCTGCAAGGATTTATCGACTCGATATTTAGGTTAGCCCATGTGCCGTTAAGTTGTCCGCATTATACCTGCATCAGTCGTAGAGCCAAGCAAGTTGAGGTCTCATTTAAGACTAAAGCGAGAGGAGCGATACAACACCTAGCCATTGATGCAACTGGCCTTAAGGTTTATGGCGAAGGTGAATGGAAAGTCAAAAAACACGGGACGGATGGCAAGCGGAGAGTCTGGCGAAAGCTGCATATTGCAGTTGATACAAGCACTCATGAGATCATTGCCGCCGAGCTAAGTTTATCAACGGTTACAGATGGTGAAGTACTCCCGAACCTACTGAAACAAACACGTCGAAGCATCCTTGAGGTGTCTGGTGATGGCGCTTACGACACGAGAGCGTGTCGCGCTGCTATTAAGATGAAGCGAGCCGTTGCGCTTATTCCCCCAAGAGAAGGGGCAGCCTTCTGGGAGCGTGGTCATCCTCGAAATCTCGCCGTGGGTTGCCAGAAATTATACGGCTCAAATAAGTATTGGAAAGAGCGGTATGGATACCACAAACGTTCATTGTCAGAAACAGCGATGTATCGAGTTAAACAGTTGCTAGGAGGACGATTGAGCTTAAGAAATTACAATGCCCAGGTGGGTGAAACTTACGCGATGATAAAAGCGTTGAACAAGCTTACTGGGTTAGGTATGCCTGAAACTTGTCGTATTGATTAAGAAATACGCGAAACGGGGTTGTTCTATCTTTAAATTTAATTACGCAACAAAGCCCCTACCTACCGTTGTTTTACTGGCTTACGGCTCTCAACAAAGAGGCAGTTGGCATAATCACCGAATAAAGTTGGATTTTGATGGGTACGATCCTCTATAAGCGATTATCACAATAAATCGAACTCCGTTATCGTTGCATTCATCAAACAAATAGAGAACAGAACCATGAATACCATGCCGCATGAGCTTGTGTGGGATGAAGTCTACTTCCCACCGCTGTTATTGGTTATCGCACTGGCTTACATACTGACAATGCTAACAGGGTCAATCGCGACACGGTTTGGCCTTCATAAGTACGTCGCCTTTCCTGCAATAGCAGAACTGAGCTTGATCGTGATTTTTACTGGCGCTATCGGCCATTTTATTACCATTTTTTGAGGCACTTACTGTGATCAAACGTTATCTCATCACACTTTTATTATTGGCTGCTGCGGGAACTGTGGTTTATAGCTATTACCAGTCGTACTCAAGTAACCCATGGACCAGAGACGGACAAGTCAGCGCTTATATCGTCTCGATTACACCTCGAGTCACGGGTCAAGTCATTGAAGTGCATGTCGAAGACAACTCGAAGGTAAAAAAAGGCGATCTTCTTTTTGAGATCGATCCGAGTATTTACAAGGCGACCTACAGAAAAGCACTTGCGACTCAAAAACAAGCATTTGCCCTACTCGCCAAAGCCAAAAACGAAGAGCAACGCGCGTTGAATTTAGAGAAAAGAACGCCCGGTGCCGTGCCCGTGCTGACACTAAACAACTTGAACAACGCGGTAGAAACCAGCGCCGCAAATGTCGAACTGGCAAAAGCGAACGTAGAAGAAGCACATCTCAACCTTGAGTACACCAAGGTATATGCGCCTACTAACGGCTATATCACCAATCTGAACCTACGTGTTGGCTCTCAAGTTGTCGCGAATTCACCAGTGGTTGCGCTAATTGATGAAGATAGCTTCTGGATTGAAGGTTATTTCAAAGAGACTGATTTAGTCGGTGTCGATGCTCAGGACACTGCTTATGTGACCTTAATGATGCACAACAATGTTCAGCTAGAAGGACATATCAAAAGTATTGGTTTTGGTATCGCGAAGCAAGACGGCAGCACAGGTAATGATTTATTGCCAAACGTGAATCCAAACTTCCAATGGATACGCCTAGCTCAACGCATCCCTATCAAAGTGAAGTTAGACAAAATACCAGAAGACGTACAACTGCGTGTTGGTATGACTGCCTCGATCAAAATAATCAAAAATAGCTAGGTGATTCTTATGTTCACTGCATCGACTAAAGACGCGATTAAAGTCGCACTCTCTATCGTTATCGCAATCTGCCTAGCGTTGTGGTTTGGTTTGGAAAAACCGTATTGGGCTGCGATAGCCGTCGCAGTGATGGCATTGAACGAGAGCTTCGCCCATTCAATAAACAAAGGCCATAACCGGTTAATGGGAACCTTGTTAGGGACCGGTTATGCCTTTTTCCTCATTGCGATGTTTTCACAAGATCGATTTTTGTTTCTAACATTTCTTACCGTGTTCTTAGGCACTTGTATTTTCATGTCTAGTGACGAGAAATACGGCTACATCTTTTCAATAGGGTTTACCGTGTGTTCGATTGTTGCTTGTCTGGGCGGGTTTGATAACCAAACCACCTTTCACTTTGCTGTACTTAGACTTCAAGAAACACTATTAGGTGTTGTTGTGTTCTCTATTGTGTATCGCATCGTGTGGCCTGTTAATACTGAACTCAACTTTGTACAACGTTTCGAAACCAGTAAACAAGCGTTGTTAGATGCAATGGAAAAAACAGACAACATCGACATTGCCGCACTTGAAAGCAACACCGCGAATATTGATAAGCTGTATCAACTTTTAGATCTGCCACTGACCGGAAGCTACCACCTTAAAGAGAACATCCAAACATGGCGCTTGCGTATCGATGAAATGGCACATATCCAAGATACATTACTCAAACAAAGTAACAGCGAATCAGACTTAGATATCCAATGGGCAGTTCTTACTCACAACTTGAAGACGTTCGATGTATTAACACCAGAACAATCTCTTGTTGAGGGTGAACTCAATGTCATAGGTGATCATAAAGACGTGTCTTGGCATCATGCACATCGCACGTTTGTTGAACATTTGAATGAAGATGGGCGCAAAGTGCTGCAAGGCGTGTCGATGTTTATCACATCGCTGTTGATTTGGATTTATCTTCCAGTTCCAGGTGGTTTCATATTTCCTATGTTAGCCGGTGTATTCTCTTCTATGGTGCCGACCATGCCACCAAGCGTTATTAAGGACGCTTTTTATGGTGTGTTGGGTACAGGGTCGGTGGTTCTGTTGCAATACATCTTTGTGATGCCATTAATGACAGAACTATGGGAGCTGGGACTATTCTACTTCCTTAACATTATGGTGATATGGAAAGTGTTCGCGACACCTAAGCTCATGGTACACCGAATATTGGGTATTAACTTATTAGTTGTTCTCACATCTGGTGCGCTCAACCTCACACCTGTTTATGGAATTGAAACGCCACTTTTGATGCTCGTAAACATTTTGATTATTCTGATGATAGCGAAGTTGTTTACTGATCTATTTAGAGTGAGGGTAACTGCTTAGAACTAAATGCGCTTAACAACTCACAACAAAACGGTCTGCCAAGTATTTTTACTTCACAGGCCGTTTTTTTATCTATTGAAAATCATTATAAATCAATTAATTAACGCTAATTATTACTAAGTGAGGATAGCGTCCATCAAACGCGATTAACGCGATCTGCCACTTCCTCTTAAAATCCTCTCATTGATTGACGCAATGCATTTTTAGTCGCGACATTCACACTAGCAATCCTAACGGATAAATACATAACAACTGAACACGACGTTCAGTATTACATCGACTGTTTGAGTCTCGAAGGTTTGAGGCCACTCAGCGTGGAAACCGTCATGAGTTTTTTTGAAATACGCACCAGCGCCTGTAAGACCCATACTCTTTCTGTGTTAGCGAGCGCCCTATTACTTACCACCCCCAATTTTGCGTCTGCGGCAGAAACCAAGACTTACAGCGAAGTTATGGAAAAAGGTCGAGCACTATTTGACAAATATGGCATCAGTCATGATTTACCAAAGCTAGCAATCAGTTCGCTCGTACAGGGCGAACACCTAGTTGAACACGCACATCGAACCATACAAATTGGCGATGAGGTTCGTGACTCAAGCGTCTATCTGATAAAAAACACAGACAGCAAAGGCAACATCGACCTGCGCATCAAATACAACCCGCAAGAGCTGGATGAAAACGAAAAACTGATCGATGAAATTGAAGAGTTTACGCGCACTGAGTATCGACTAAGAAATTATGCAGAAAGCTTCGATCCATCGTCAGTGAAAGTCAATGAAAAAGACAACGGCGACGTGACCATTAGCTTCAACTATTCGAGATACGGCTTACCACAAGACATCGCCTATTTCCGTTTCTTGAATGTTGATATTGAACTTGTAGGCGGCACACCAAAACGCATGGTAATCACCAACGACAAGCCATTTAATCTTGGTAAGTCAAAAGTCGATACCTATTACCAAGTGATTGATTTCCAAACGTTAGACTCTGGTCAAGTCGTTATTGAACGTAAGACAATTAACATCGAGGGTACGTCTAAAACGAAACCGATGACCATGAGCGCTGTAACTGAACCCGTCGCAATTTATGAAGACGACAACGGCGTTAATGTCCTGCATGAAGGGCGTCTAAAAGAAGTTTCAGATCCTCGTATGCAAGAAGCGAGTGTTAAGTTAGATCGAGTATTCCCTTTAATGGGTGACATGGTGCGTCGTCAAGGTATCGATTTACCCCTTCCATTCGGCGTATCAGTGGCTTATCGCAATCAAGATATGGATATACCCATGACAGATTACGTGATTGGTGGAGTGCGCTTGAATGATTTATTTGACCCGGAAGACAGTGTTGCGACGGTCAAAGCGGAAAGTGTTTCGATACGCGGCGACGTAAATATCTTGCCATTCTGGAATGTATTCGGGTACGTAGGAAAGGTAAACGTTGATGCGAATGTTGACGCCTCTTATACCGGCGCCGCAGGTGAATACTTAAAAGACAAGCTCAATAACAAATTGCCAGGGCTAGGTAACGCACTTTGCGAAGGTGTCTCTGCCTTATGTAACAGTGGTCGTTTGAATGTACCACTTCATCTTGAATATGACTTACGCGGCGCGGGCACCACATTATCTGTTGGTTACAAAGAGTTCTTTGCCTCAGTCACAGGTACCTATTCACAAACACGCCTAAAAGGAGTGGACGATTGGGGAGATGGCATTGTCACGGTTCAACCCATGCTGGGTTACCAATTAGTTGATTATCGAGCTCAGTTTTTCGTGGGTGCTGAATACCAAGGTTTAAATTCACGTATGCAAGGCACCGTAAAAACCGGAGACATCGAATTTGATTATGACGTTGGCGTCGATATCGACCAGTGGGCATTCCTAACAGGTGTTAACAAGCAGATCGGCAAAAACTACAACATGACCATGTTGTACAACAAAGGCGAAACTCGTTCGGCTGTAACGCTGAATCTTGGCTACCGATTCTAGTCACCGAACTTTGATTACCAGCCTAGCCCTTAAACCAGGTTGTTCTTAATAAGAAATTTTGTAGTTCTGTTATCTACGCAGATAGCGATGAAACAGACTACGCCGAATACTATTGTGGAAACTCATTTTATGACTATTGCATACCGTTCAATGATCGCTCTTACTATTACTACTGCCTTAGCAGGTTGCGATACTGATAGTGCCCCTACTGTTCCATTCCCAGACAAGCCCGAACCGTTAGTTCCGGCACCGGCTAAACCGTTTGATGCTCAAATCGGTAACGTAACGATTAAAGCGACGATAGAAGAACTGGTTATAACTTCGAATACCGAAGACGACAAACTGGCTTCCGTTGAATCTTTCAAAGGGATTCAATATGCAGAGGCTCAGCGCTTTGAACACAGTGAAGTTGTAAACCTTGTTGAAGGTACTTTGGATGCGACTCAGTTCGGTTATGCTTGTCCTCAACTAAAAACGACAACACAAACACAAGATGAGAACTGCCTTAACCTCAATATCTGGCGCCCAGCAGGCGTAGATGCTGATGCAGATCTACCGGTTTATGTATTCATCCACGGTGGTGATTTCGAATACGGTTCTGGTGCAGAGCCGCTCATCCAAGGTGATACCGTGGTTGCTCAAGGAAGCGACGATGGTAAGCCTTTCATCTATGTAAGCTTTAACTACCGTCTTGGTCAGTTAGGTACTCAATGGGTTAAAGGCGCTTACAAAGATGGCAACTATGGCCTAGGTGACCAGAAGCGTGCCTTGGAGTGGGTACACAATAATATTACCGACTTCGGTGGTAACGCTCAAAACGTAACCGTTATGGGTCAAGGCTCAGGTGCTATGTCTATCGGTTTCTTGCAGCAAGATGACGATATCGCAGGTCAATATTTCCAACGTGCAATCATGCAAAGCAACCCGTATGGGTTCGAGTATCCAAGTTATGACGTTGCTAAGAGCCGCAACAATAACTTTGATGCAGACACTTCGGTCGACGAGATCATGGCGTCGCAAGAAACAGCTTTGGATGGTATTGAACAGCTAAAAAATTGGTTGTTAGGTTCTTTGCAAATCCCAATTCTGAGCCCAGCCGCAGATGAGACGCCAATGTCAAACCTGATGCCTTTTGCTCCATACATATTGTGTGAAAAAACAAGTCTCCTTGGTAGCTGTAGCGAATCAGCAGAGTCACCAATGAAAGCAGGCTTCTCAGTACCAACTGTCCTAGGTGAAAATGCACATGAAGCGAACAGCTTTGGCATGCTATTTAGCGCTACGTTCTTAATCCCGACGGTCATCGAGTTATTAACAAATGATGAACCTGAACTGCTTACTAACGAAGATCCAACAAAGCTAGCTCTAGCTATGGTTAACTGGTTAGAAGATGAAAACAACATCGTTCTTCTGCAACAAAAACTATCTGAGCAAGCAAGTGATGAAGTTTCAGCAGATCTTGTATTGCCAAGCAGTGCGTACAGCGCAGTAACGAGCTTATTTTATGGTGCCAAGCTAGAAGGTGATCTACTTGAAATGACTGGATGCATTGATACCAACGATATTGCGGGTACCGTAGGTTGCTTGGTCGACATTGTTGAGATCACTAGCCACCAGCAAACCCAAGATATTCTGGCTCTAACTGATTTCTACCCTAACTCAGAATCTAGCTTTGGTGGCGCTCTTGACAACATGAAGCAATTTAAAACCTTGCTAAATGACACCTTGTTCAATGGTCCAGCTCGTCATATGGCAGCAAACAGCGGAGTAGAAGCAACGCTATACCACTTTGAGCACAAACCAAGCTTCAACATGTGGAACTATAAAACAGGTCTAAATGAAGAAACGGGCGAATACGACCAACTGTCAATCATTGATCTATTCAAAACTATTGGTTGTATCAGCGGTGCGTGTAACGGTTCAGAACTGCCGTTTGTGTTCAACAAAGCTGTACGTTTTGACGGTGGTGAGATTCACCCGACAAGTAATGAGAAGGCAATGATGAACGAAATGTCACGCCTATGGTTTAGCGATGAATTGTTCCAGAGCTACCAGTACAGCGATGCTACCGACAATGTGCTTGTCATTGATGGTGCAGGATTCAGCGACAACAGCACTACCTTCGACTGGGACTATGTCACTAACCCAGGTGTTGATTCTAAGCTTCGTGAAGGTCGCTTAACGGGTCTAGCAGAGCAAGGTCTTATGCCTTGGGACTGGTACCTAAACTAAACATACTCAACACCTCTCCTATTTTAACGGCCAGTTCGCTGGCCGTTTTTATATCTAAATTTTATTTAAACGCAGGTTAGTTATGACACTTAGCAAACTAAAAACAGCATGCACAATAATGTTGATTGCTTTGGTCACAGGATGTGCCCAACCTTACCCCGATGTTGAACCTGACTTCGAAGCTAACTGGCAAAGCACAGAACATCAAGCCGAAGTCTATTTGATCCCGAGTGCGCCTGAAGCCTTTGCGCGCCGCATTGATCTGGTTCGCCAAGCAAAACACTCGATTGATATGACTTACTTCTCTTGGGAAAACGACACTCTGGGTCTGATGCTGTTAAACGAGCTGAAACACGCCGCTGACCGCGATGTGGCCGTGCGCCTGACACTGGATGACCTACTCGTTTTTAATGACAAATGGTTAGCAGAATTAGACTCACATCCCAATATTGAGATTCGACTGTTCAACCCTTTTGAGTCACGCAAAGCTGGCTGGATTGGTCGTGCGTTTAACTTCTCTACTCATCAAAAACAGTTAGATAATCGACTGCATGAGAAATACTTTAACGTTGATCACCATTCGATGATCCTCGGTGGGCGCAACATCGGTGATGACTACTTTGGCTACAGCGAAAGTGCCAACTTCTTTGATATGGATGTGCTGTTTAAAGGCGACGTGATTGCTGCTTTCGACCGAAACTACCAAGCGTTGTGGAACAGTGAGCATGTAGTGCCAATTCAAGAACGCATTAAAATCAAAGAGAAAGAGCAATACCAAGCGTTCACCAAAGCGTTGAACAAAGGTGAAAAGAATCAAGCATTGATCACGTCTGAAGTCGAAAGGCAGATAAAGAGCTTAAACCAACCGAAGTTCATTTCAGCCTCTGTCACGCCGGTATTTGACTCACTGGAGAAACTCAATGACAACAAGCCCTACTTTCGCCAACGTATTGAACACTTGATGAAGCAAAAAGTACCGACACCATCTAAGGTTATTATTTCTACGCCTTATATGGTGCCAAGCGATAACAAGTTTGTATTCGTCGACGCACTTAGAGAGAGCGAAGCCGAAGTCACCTTACTGACGAATTCATCGGCTTCTAATGATTCGGGCTTTGTGCCTGCGTATTACGAAAAACACCGTGAGACTCTACTCGACAAGGGCGTAAGTATCTATGAGTACAAAAGCCAAGCGATCAATGATGATCACTACTTTCATGTTGATACCTACTACCACAACAAGACAGTAATTTTAGATGAGCGTGTCACCTATATTGGCTCTTCTAACTTCGATCCAAGATCAGACTTTCTCAACGTTGAGTTTGGGGTGTTGGTTGACAGTGAAGAGTTTGCGAAGCAAGTGACACACTACTTAACACGTCAGAAAGAGGAGTTGTTCTGGGCTGTGTCGCGAGAACAATCAGGTGACACCATCTGGGCTTCAGAGGAACAAATCCATACTAAGAACCCGAACTACAGTTCATGGAACAAGGTACCTGATTGGTTATTTCGAAAAATGAATGGCGAGTTCGAGCTTTAAGTGTTCAGCTTCGAATCTTAATTTTTAATTTTCTCCAGTCCAAATGTAAAAAAGCCGCGTAATTCGCGGCTTTCTCATGTTTCAAATACACGTATCTGAGCTTATAGACGGTAGGTCATCGCTCTTTGGGCTACGTAGTTCACCATATCAAGCGTTGTGAAGATCGAATTAACATCATTAATGTTGTAATCCACATGTCCACGCTCCACATATTGCTCAGCGAGACGGTAAATATCAACGACACGCTCAGCTACCGCTTCCATAGGATCAATAAAAGTGACTGTTGGAAATGCCGTTTCAAGTTGCTTTCTAACCAAAGGAAGTTCCGTGCATCCCCAAATAACCGTATCAACGCCCTTCTCTACGATGGATTGAATCGCTACAGCAAGCAGTGCGGCATTACGCTCAAACTCGCCCGCTTTGATCCCGTTGGTTTCTCGGATTGCTTGTCCACACTCTGTCATCTCACCGGTTACTTCACCATAGATAGCACTATGCACGTTATGCTCTTGCTCAAAGGAATCTGGCTTAACGAACACCAGATTCGCGTCCGTTAGGTAACGATCATAGATTCCCGAATTGTATGTGCCGTTGGTACATAAAATACCAACAACAGATTCAGAGTTCTGCTCTTTGATTTGATCAACGGTGGTTTGAAGCATGTCGACGATATAAACGTTGGTGTGCTTTTGAACCTCAGGTCTAAAGTAATGAGCGGTGTTACAGGTCATTACGCCAAACTGAACATTGGCATGTTCTAAAATGCACGCTGACTCAATCAGTTCAGGCACAGGCTCGGTACCGCCTTCGTTAATCACTTCAGATCGAGCGGGGATATCTGAGTTTTTCACCACTATCATGGCCATGTGGTCTTAGTCTTTAAGTGCGCCGTGTTCAATTTCTTTCTTGGCGACGATATCTTGGAACAGAGCATCTGCTTCAGGGCCCATATTACCAAATACACCGAATCGTAGCTTTTTCATTGTTTTTACCTTTGTGTTTGCTAAAGCACAAAGGTTATTACGCTCTTTCGATTTACTTGAATCCTATTAGATGGTTCGCATCCTCGCGAGTGCATAAACAGCGTACAAAAATCAGAATTGAGTACCCAAGGAAAAATGAATACGAAATTCGTCGCCTTCAGGCGCATCTAAGCCGTAAGCAAAATCGAGCTTAACTGGCATTAACTGTGAGTTCCAAATCAAACTCACGCCCGTCCCACGCTTCCAATCCGCTTGTTGATCAAATGCATCACCCACATCAAGAAATGCGCCCAACCAAATTGAACGATAGACTTGATGCTGATATTCGAGCCCAGCAGTTAACATATAACGTGCCCCCGTTAGTTCACCATTCTCGTCTCTAGGGGAGATAGATTCGTAACCATAACCTCGCAGGTTTCCATCGCCACCAGCAAAATACCGCAGTGACGACGGCACATCAGATAATGATTTGGCAATGTTGATGCCTACGTTGGAGCGGAAATGGAGCTTCTGCCTGTCACTAATATCCCATGAAAGGACACTGTTTCCTTCCAACCGCAACAGCCTTGAGTCAGAGAACAGACTAGGGTCAGAATACTCGACAGAATAGATGTGTCGATGATTGAGCTCCAACTGATCATTTTTACGATCAACCTGAGAAAAACTGATGCCAGGTAACAGCAATTGCGATTGCTCTTCCTCAGACGCCTGACGGTACTGTTCGTGCAAGTATCTGACATAAATGGTGCTTTGCCAATCACTGTCTAATTGCCAGTAACGTTCGAACTTAAGATCGTTTGTAAAGCTATTGGTGTCTCGATGATCAATTCGTTTCGATTCAAACTGAATACCAAAGTAATCCGTTGTGACTTTCTCTGTGGGGATTTTGTACCCCAACTGAAGTGATTGCTCCTGTTCAGACAAATATGTCTGTGTTTCAAAGCTGTGGCCTCTCCGGTTATACCAAGGCTTTGACCAACTGAGAGAGGCGCGTAAACCGAGATCAGTAGAATAGCCGCCACCGACCTGCACGATATTTCGAGAACTTGGCTCGGCAATGATTTCAATTGGAACTTCTAGGTTGTCATCAAGTTTGTCAAAGTCACCATGTACGATGACACTTCGAAACCATTGAGTGTCTGACAAATCAGATTGCAGTTCACCTAACTTGATGGTGTCAAAGTCATCACCTTTTTTAAAGGTGGGTATTTTCTCGATACGAGTAGGGTCAACCCCATCATCAGGAATACTTATAGAACCGAACTTGTAGCGTGGACCACTTGCAAAATACAAGTGTATATTCGCGATGTTCTCGCTAGGAATAACTTCAATCTTTGACTCGATAAACCTGCCGTCAAAATAACCTTTCCGCTTTGCTAAAGAGAAAATCGCACGCTTAGTTTGGTCGTATTCTTGGTGAGACAAAGTTAAACCTGAGCCTAACTTGCTTTGATTGAGTATATTGATGAACTCCGCATCTAGGCTAGCTTCACCTGTTATTTTTACTATCGATTCTGCGATGCGCATGACAGGACCAGAATCGATGTTAATGATCACGTTATCAGAATCATTGAGGTCGATATCGAGCTGTGGGTGATAATAACCATAAGGGTTGAGTGCATCTTGAATACGTTTAGATAGCTTCGTTTTCGATAGCTGTGATGCAGGAACATCGGCTAAAGGTTCTAAATATAATTCTACATTTTCGGTGAGAGTTTTATTAACCCCTTTAACCTCAAATTCAGCAGCACTAGAAGAGTGTTGGGTAAACAGGAAAAATGAAGTGGCCAGCACTAATTGTTTAATCGAGGTCTTCACGCGGTTACCCAATTGCTCAAAACCCGAACAGGTTATGAGCAAAGCGTTAAATCGCTGAATCTCTTATGGAGGACGCTATCCTTCGAACGGATTATCGGGTTGTTTAACACCGCAACAGTCGTTTATTAACGACTCAAATCCCAGCCCTACAGACACAAAAAAGGCGCAATTAAGCACCTTTTGAATGTCTATTACTTATTGATTTATATGGCTTGCTGACTCAAGATCAGTTGTTGTTCAGCCACACATCTTGGTTTATTGGAGCTTTCTTTTTCTTTTTCTTCTTGCCAGTACCGGCCGGTGGCGCAACAGGTTTTAGTGCTGCGATCAGTTCAGCTGTCGCTTCTTCATCCACTTCAAAGCCTTCAATTTGCTCACGCTCAAGACGAATCTTGTTCTTCTTCTCGATGATTTTGAAGTGGTGGTAATCTTCGTGATCGATCAGAGATAACGCAAGACCAACTTCACCTGCACGACCACTTCGGCCGATACGGTGCATGTAGTCTGACGGGCTACGCGGTAAGTCAAAGTTGATTACCACTGGAAGCTTCTCAATATCCAGACCACGTGCCGCGATGTCTGTCGCGATCAGAACGTCAATCTCGCCAGATTTGAAATCTTCTAGGATACGAGTACGTAAACCTTGCCCTTTATCGCCGTGGAATACTTCTGCGATGATACCGCGCTTGTAAAGCTTGTCTGCTAGGTGCTCACAGCTGTTCTTCGCATTAACGAAGATCAGAGCTTGGCGCCATTCATGTTGTTGAATTAGGTGTGCGAGTAACGCTGTCTTGCGACCTTTTTCTACTTCGAATACACGTTGAACCAGTGTGCTCGCATTGGCACTTTGAAGTTGAACTTCAATTGGATCGCTTAGAAGTTCGTGAGTCAGCGTTTTAACTTGCTCTGGGAAAGTTGCAGAGAACAACAAGGTTTGTTTTTTGCTCGGCAAGAGCTTCAAGATTGCATCAAGTTCTTCGGTAAAACCTAGGCTTAGCATTCGGTCAGCTTCATCAAGCACTAACGTTTTCACTTTGTCTAACTTGATAGCGTTGCTTGAAATAAGGTCAAGCAGACGACCCGGTGTTGCCACCAAGATATCAGTGCCGCCACGTAGCGCCTGCATTTGAGTGTTTACCGATACACCACCAAACACACAAACCGTTTTAATCGCGCCATTGAAATGCACAGCGTAAGATTTAACGCTGTCAGCCACTTGCTTAGCAAGTTCACGAGTAGGAACCAAGATAAGGCCAGAAACAAAGTTACCTTTGCCTGAACGACGGTCCAGAGGGGCATCTTCATGAATCTTTTGTAACAGTGGAAGTGCAAATGCTGCGGTTTTACCTGAACCGGTATTTGCGCCTGCAATTAAATCGCGTCCTGCTAACACACTTGGAATAACTTGCGCTTGGATAGGCGTTGGCTGTTGGTATTCAAGCTCAGATAAACGAGCCATCAAAGGAGAGATTAAGCCAAGATCAGAGAAGTTGGTTGGTGTAGTGGTGTTAGTCATTAATTGCAGGAACTCAAAGCTAAAATAATAGCGCGCTATATTAACGTATTTCAGCAGTATTACGTAACTAAATCGCCCTTTCGCTTCTATTTCACTGATTAATATCCGTCAGAAGCGAAGTTATCGATGTGAGAACCTCGATACTCGCCGTACCAACTTCGTCTAAGAGTATTCCAGCTACACAATTGTCGTGGGTTGCAGTTAGTTCAGCCAACCTGCTACCGTTTGTTCCGGTGCATACGAATTCGGCTCGGTTAACCAGATAGCTACGGCATCGGGCGAAGCGACTAGCGGATCAAAGTCCACATTGAATTGCCACTCAGATTCACCACGTTGGTAGCCATCGTACACTACGACAAAATCATGCTCTAACTTCTTACCTCTGTTTTCACCAGCTTTTACACTTGTGACTTCGTTCATCGCCAATAGAGCGATATGTGCCACATAATCACCTTTGCCTTCGTAACTTACGCTGAACGTATCGCCTTTATGGTTGACCGTTAGCTTGGGGTTATTTTGTTGTTTAAGAGAAGGTAACGTTCTGTCTAACCAGTTAAAGTAACCGCGCCACTCTTTTCCATCGACAACAAAGCCCGGCGTGTAAACCCCACTTGTTAAGCCGTAAGCTTTATACAGTCGTTGCTTCTGACTGAACGCCTTGCTCGCGAACTTGTCGCCCCAACCTAAGTAATCCCAATAATCGACGTGATAGGCAAGCGGAATAACTTGTGTCCACAGTTGTGGGTCATCTTCAAATGTACTTAGATACGCATCAGCGGGAGGACAACTTGAACAACCTTCAGAGGTGAAGAGCTCGATAACCTGTGCGGGCTGGCCTTCATTACTCCAGGTTTGTGCAAGCGACACTGAGGAATAGAAGCCGATCGGTAAGGCAAATAAACAAAGTTTAATCAATGATGAATTGCGTTTGGCGTGTGACATACCGAGATCCTTGTACAAAGCGAATTGAATGGCGCTCAAATACAGACCGTTATGCCTAGGTTTTTCTTTCAGGTGCTTAGTTTACGAAGAGATTGAGTTTATTTCAGATACAAAAACGCCAGCTTTAGAGGCTGGCGTTTTCTTAAAATTCTATATTTACATGTTAACGCTGAGATTAACGGTTAATACCGATATCGCGTTGCATGTGACCAGATAGGTCGCTTGCGTAGTAACTACGTGGAGAGTTGTCTACGAAAAGAATATCGAAAATGTGTGCAATCAATCCTTTGAAGTTAACCGAGTAGGTTTTCTTATCCATAGAGTTAGGAACAGCGATAGTATTCATTTGTACTGCTTGAGCCATGATTGCCTCTCTATAAATTTATTAATGTGTTTCGTTCTGATGACAAGAATAATAGGTGATCTTTTGCAGGTTAAAAAATGACTAAAATTAGATTTTGGGATTAGTTTTTCTAATAAAACAAACCATTAACAATACCACAAAATAGATATGCAGATTATGTGAGTACAAATTCAATATAGTGTTTAAATCATGCATTTAGTACAAATACCCCGCAAACAACAGTGGCCAATGTCACAGAAAATTTACATAAATAAATTTTCCACTTCATCAGCCACGTGTTCATTATCGACTTTTCGATAAGTTATATTTGTTTTTAATTTACTTGTTCAATGCCTGGCTTCTTCGCATAAACCGACGCTATAACCGCAATCGTCATCGTAGAAACCAATACCGCCAATGACCAGTAAGTTGGGATAGCCCACTCGCTATCAACCAGAAGCATTTTCACACCAATGAACACCATGATGAATGAAAGCGCGGGTTTCAAATAGATGAACTTGTCCATCATACCTTGCAGTACAAAATACAACGAGCGAAGACCAAGTAACGCAAACACGTTAGCCGCAAGTACCAAGAACGGTTCTTGTGTTACCGCAAAGATCGCAGGGATAGAGTCTAATGCAAACATCACGTCCATGACTGCGATCGCACCGATGACCAACATCATTGGAGTGAATGCCCATTTAGCACCCTGTTTAACCATTAATGCAGGGCCATGGAAGTCCTCTGTTACCGGCATCACTTTACGAAGTAGCTTTTCAGGCAGAGTATTCACACTCTCCTCTTCGCCCTTGTCTAATGCCAGCTTAATACCTGTACCAATCAAGAACGCAGCGAACACGTAAAGCACCCAGTGATATTCCGCCAATAGCTGTGCGCCTAGTGCGATCATAATTGCACGAAGCACCAATGCACCAATTACGCCCCAAAGAAGCGCACGAGGTCTTAGATGCTCAGGAACTTGGTATTGAGCAAAGATCATCGCAAAAACAAACAAGTTGTCTACGCTAAGGGATTTTTCTAACAAGTAACCCGTAATGAATGACACGGTTGCTTTTTGCGCTGTGTAGTCACTGTTCGGCGCATAAATGTCCCAAAATAGGTAAATCGAGCCAGCAAACAAAAACGCAAGTACAAACCAGAAAACACTCCAGATTGCCGCTTTCTTGATAGTAACGTTACCGCCACGAGTCTGATAGATATCAATAGAGACGAGAATAACCGTTAGCAGGAAAAAGCCCGCATAAGTCGTCATGATTGGCGATGAAAAAAAGGATTCACTATGTGTAGATAATAGAGATTGAGTTGAGTTCATTATTCCTCCGGGCGGAAGAACTGTACAAAGACCTTCCGCAAACAAAGCATATCAAGCTCCATTACGGATCTTGACTGTGATTGCGTTGGTCTCGTTGAAGTGAAATATGGGATTTCACTTTTACATACCGGATAGACTCTTGGCCTAACGAGATGACGATATGTAAACTTGCGCTAACTACTCCCCAAACGCGTGGATAATAATCCTCTGGTTGTGTTTCGTCTATATAAATTTGCACGGAAAAAGCAAAAAAGGAGCAAACGCTCCTTTCTGATTGATGCCACTTTGTCAAATAAACACGCGAATTGATTCTAAGAATAAATTCGCAAGTCAAACACACTATTGCACTGCGTAATGAAGTTGCAAAAAGAGCAATTTACAGCCCTGCGGCAGGTATTAAATACACTAACGCTGACCAAACTGATACCCAACCGACAACCGCTACCGCATCTAACCAATCTTTCTTATCCATGCATATCTCCACAAGAAGGCGACCTGCAGAGATAAAGCATAAACAATGCCAATTTTATAAATAACCCAAAGTAATAGTGTTAAATATCAGTATCAGCTTTAGTTATCTAAAACACTCCATGCAATTCAACGGTTCATTGAGTTGAAGCGACTCTGGGTGGTCTTGCAGAAACTCGATGAAGCAGTCTGCCATAGAGTCAGTGGTGACCGTGCCATCACCGATCATATCCAACACAGCGTTATAGCCCTCTTTGCCTTTCATTGTATAGGCTGACGACGCGCCCCGGTAAATACGGTTGCGAGAAACAGCTTGCCAACCTGAATCATCAGAGTGAATTTCTAGATGGTGAATCCTGTGTCCTATAGGCGCTTCTTTGTGGTAACAAAACCTCAAATTATGTGTATAAGGAAAGCTACCTGAACCTGTGCCCACGACACCATTATCAATCGCGTTATTGATTGCACCTTCAAGCATGCCAGCGATCGTTTCACCTTTTACTTCATACACACCAATAGGTACGGCAAACGGTAGTAGTTTTCCGGCAATATCGGCAACAGAGACATCGCCGCTGTTCAGTGAATTTCTTACACCACCGGCGTTGTGAATGGCAAAGTCAACCTGATGCCCTTTCTTGTTCATTAGATGGTGAAATGATTGAGCAACCAAGGGGGCTAGTTGACTCGGGCCTTTAGCATCTGGAATACGTACATGGCGAAGTTTAGTGTCTGCATGAGCAATCACTTGTTGCTGAAGCTTTCGAACTCGCGGCTGGTATTTATCCGTCAGAATGCTCTGCAGCTCAGGATCTTTCTTACACACTGCAATATTAGGGTGATTGTTTAAAAACTCACACGCCATATCGTGGGCATCGTCTTGCCCTACTTCACTCAGTTTCGCGTCTATAAAGAGTCGACGGCCTAATAACAGTTCGTTTTTACCATTGAAGTGCGTCACTTTGCCTTGAGAATCGAACTCGATTTCGCAGTGTCCTAAGCTCATGGCGTGGAAACCCGCTTGCACAACATAGGTATCGCCAATTTTCACACCGTATTCATCATCTTTAACTAAGCCGATATCAGAGAAATCACCTTGTAAGCGATGACTATGACCACCAACGATGACACCAATACCTGTTACGTTGGCTGCTAACTCTAAATCAGCTTCGTAACCAAGATGGCTAAGTAACACAATCTTGTTGATACCTGCTTGATGGATTTGCTCAATGGTCCCTTTTGCTGTTTCCAAAGCATTTTCAAACGGTGTATCGATATCTGGGTTAGCGATGCCTGCCATCTTGTCGATGCTTAAGCCGAATATTGCGACCTTCTCGCCATCAAACTCTTTCGTTATAAAAGAAGCACTTCGTGTTTCAGGCAGATAAGGCTTAACAATGTCGTTGTCCGCTAGCGTATGAGTTTTATTGATATCCTCATTCGATAGATTCCAGTTACCGGCCAACAGCGGGAATTTGATTCTTTTCGCGAAAATCGCAACGGGCTCATTACCCATGTCTAACTCGTGATTACCGAGCGTCATGGCATCTATATTAAGGGCATTCAACAAATCGGCATTGGCTTTTCCCTTGAATAAGGAAAAGTACAACGTGCCCTGGAAGCAGTCACCAGCGTGCAAGAACAAGGTTCCAACCTTCTGACGCTGGGCATCTTGTTCTATTTGTTTGAAGCGTGTTGAAATTCGAGCAAAGCCACCAGCACTGACATAAGGTTCAATGATGTGGTTGTTCATTTTAAGTGATAGCTGTAACGAGGTTGGTTCAAAGTATGAGTGGGTGTCGTTGATGTGTGCCAACACTATTTTTGTCGGCTTATTCTTTTTAGTCATATTTTCTTCTCTCTTTGTCCCTTCATACTAGGTCGAGAATCATGACAGAATCGTGAATTTTATGAAACTGCACTGCAAAAAAATACTCGAGATAGATCAAAAATCTCATTTTGCACCGTATTAATAAACAACGGGTTTTGTGACAGGTGAGCATACCGGATTTGGATTTTTCGATTATGATTAAAGATATCTGTTAGCTTTCAAATAATTAGCAGAGCCTTCCGTTAGGAGTAAGCCTATGCAACTAGAAAGAATCGAGATTTCTGGCTTTCGAGGTATCAAGCGCATGTCACTCGCGTTTGACGAGCTAACCACGCTTATTGGTGAAAATACTTGGGGTAAGTCTTCATTATTGGATGCCCTTTCCGTCATTCTGCCCTCAGACGGTGTGCCATATCACTTTGAAATGACCGATTTTCATGTCGATTACTCTGTTTCACACCCGCAGTCTCAACATCTTCAAATTGTTCTCGCTTTAAAAGCTAACGATAAGAGCGAACTTAACGCAGGTCGTTATCGCAAACTCAAACCTATTTGGGTTCAAGATGAATTTGGCGTATTTCGCATCTACTATCGCATCAGCGCGACGTTAGAACAGTATGAGACAACAACACACTATGCATTTCTTGGTTTGGACGGTAATCCGCTCAAGCTTCATCATTCAGAAAAGCTCGCTCAAGAATTAATGACCTTACATCCTGTGATCCGTTTACGAGACGCAAGGCACTTTGATCGCCCTTTCAACGGCAAGTCCCTTAACCACAATGCTCACCTGCCGACTAATGTTCACGCAACTAATGCAAATTCAAACGGGAACCATCACACGAGCAATGGCACAACAAATGGAAACGGCGCCAATAACGGTAATGGTCGACAAGCAAGAATAGAAAAACGAATAGACAACACCTGCCGCCGTCTTATGGCGATACCCGGACATGTTAATAAAGGTGAAATGCGCAGTAGCCTAGAGTCGATGCAAAGTTTGATTGAGCACTATTTTTCTTTCAAAAGTACTTCTCGTCGTAACCCTAGAAAACAGCGAGACGGATTGCTTTATTCTGCGGGTACCAATGATCAGAGTATTCATCAACTCGTCGAAGAGACCAAGAACAAACAAACTCGCTTATTATTCATGGGGTTACTTAACGCTTATCTACAAGCTAAAGGGCCAAACGACTTAAGGCGATGTGCGCGCCCTCTTTTGATCCTTGAAGATCCAGAGGGTCGACTGCACCCAACACACTTGGCAAGGGCTTGGAGCTTGATGCAGAAATTGCCCATGCAGAAAATCCTGACCACCAACAGTGGCGACCTACTTGCGGCGGTCCCACTTCAATCGATTCGTCGCTTGGTTCGTCAGTCAGACAAAACCATCGCCAATCAACTCAACATGAACCATTTCAGTAAGGATGAACTTCGACGAATTGGTTTTCATATCCGCTTCCACCGCTCTGGGGCACTATTTGCTCGCTGTTGGCTATTAGTAGAAGGTGAAACCGAGGTTTGGTTGTTCAATGAACTTGCCAACCAATGTGGCTATAACCTAGCAGCAGAAGGTGTGCAGATTATTGAGTTCGCCCAATCAGGACTTAAGGCACTGATTAAGGTCGCGCAAGAGTTTGGCATCGATTGGCATGTGGTAACTGACGGCGATGCGGCGGGTAAAAAATACGCAGCAACGGTGCTATCGAAGCTTGGTAATGATCAGGAAAGACATCGACTCACGGAACTGCCAGATAAAGATATCGAGCATTACCTATATATGAATGGATTTGAGAGCTTTTTCCGTGACATGGTTAAGATTCCATACGATCACCCTATCCCTCCAAAGAAAGTGGTTGCCAAGGTATTGAAGAAACATGCAAAACCCGACCTTGCACTCGCCATTGTTTCTCATTGCGAGAATCAAGGACAAGAATGCATTCCGCTTTTATTAAGGTGGACATTAAAACGCGTGATCACCATGGCGAATGGAAATACCTAAACATAATTTGTTTTATAGATGCTATCAGTTGCTCTACTGATGAAATATTTAGCTAGTCGCCTCAACCAAAAAAGGCACACCAAACGGTGTGCCTGTATAAATCGATATACAAATTAATTGGGGGTTATCTTGCAAGAGTTCACAGTGACTAACTAAGGTTAGGTTAACGAATTAAGCCTTTGCCTGTTTAGCGTGTTGTTCAACAACTTCCGAAGATTGAGTCGATTTCTCGTGAAGCCATAGCCCCGTTGCTTTCATCAAGTATCCAAATACACCACCAAGCAGTAAAGATGGCACTACAAGTTGCCAATCACCACCTGCAGCAAACGTCGCACAGCAACCAATGAAGGTGCCTGGGATATAACCTAGCCACGCTTGTTTCGCTTGAATACACATAAAGAATGCCACAATAGCAGTAATCATGTAGCCTAAAATCTCTAACCCTGCGAAGGTTGAGCTTTCGATAATCACCATTGCCCAGAATACGCCAGTCATGTTGGTCAATAAGCTACCTGCTAGTCCTTTAACGCCGCCTGTTGGCGAAGCAAAGTAACTGGTGCAACCTAAGAAACCTGCCCATGACAATAAGCCGAAAGAGATAGCAATCCATCCCCATAGACCTGACAAAATACCTGTTGTTAATGAAATCGCGACTAATGTACTCATACTATTTCTAAAGCCTAATTACGTAATTGAACGCAACCGGATTTAGCCTCACTTAAAATCAAGTAAGCATACTATGGGAAGATAGCCCTTATTTAGCCGATCACGATCACATTAATAATGTATGCAGATGTGTATTTATCACTAGATAGAGACCGAAATCGCTTATTCAACACATTTAGTTATTAGCATTGGTGTTGAATAGCGGCTAAAGAACCGACCGTTTGCCTTTCATCATGCGCTTACCTTCACGCTTGATACATTCAGCAAGTGGGTTCTCTGCCATGTCAGCACGCCAAATAAAGGACAAGGTTCTTTCCATTTCAAGCTCAGAAACATTCAACGTCACAAGTTGACCTGACTCAACAAACTGTTCGACATCTAGATAAGGTAAACACGTTAAATATGGGCCGTTTGCAACCAAACTTCTTAAAACAGGAACGTGTTCATACTCTCGCCATACATCGAGATCGCCAATTAAATGGTGAATAGAGCTATCAAAAACTTTGCGAGTACCCGAACCATGTTCGCGTAATACCCACTTTGCTTGTTCTAATTGTGCCAAGCTGACTCGTTCACGCTTCGCAAACGGGTGATGAGCCGATGCAACCACCGTTAAATGGTCGGTACACCACACTTCTTGGTGAACTCGGTTGTCATCACAACGACCTTCGATAACACCCAAGTCATATTGATAATCTAATACACCATCAATGACTGCGTCGGTACTTTGCACGCCAAGCGAGATTCGCATCTCAGGAAAGTCGTTATCAATAATACTGATGAGATCCGGAACGAGGTGTTCCGCTGGAGTTTGGCTAGCACCTAATTTGAGTTCGCCACTCAACAAATGCTGCTCGTAAAAACCCATCTCAATTTGCTGCGCATCTTGCAGTAAACGCTTCGCTTTTGGTCTTAACCACATACCCCAATGAGTCAGGGCCATTTGCTTGCCCTGCCTTTCAAACAAAGGCCTGCCGAGCATTTTTTCCAACTGTGCAAGAGACATACTTGTTGCTGACTGAGTCAACGCCAATTTGTCTGCTGCCTGACTAACGCTCCCGGAGTCTGCTACTGCATCAAATACCGCGAGTTGCTTTAATGAATAACGCAAAATTCATCCTTAATGCTTTTAATTATTTGTGTCCTGATGCTCGTTTTTTATAAAGCCAATGAGCAATCAATTTCATTCTACGCGTAACCCAATCTATATCAATAAATTTGATGTGGTTTCTAAAAATTATCAATTTTACCTCTACCCCTCAACGCCCTAATCTGGAATGGCAGGACACAACGAGCCCTGCAAAACATTACTGATTAACCATTACGGATTAACCAGGTCATTAACACTAGGAATTACACATGACGGATTGTTCAAGGGGGGGATATGGCAACCAGCACTTCTGAAAATCATCAACTGTTCTCACCAACAGAAATGATGGCGGAAGCAGAGAAGTTTGCATTAAGTAAAGCAAATAAAACCAGCAGCATGACATTGAGTTTGGCAATCATGGCTGGCGCATTCATCGGGCTTGCTTTTTTATTCTACATCACGGTAACCACGGGCAGCGCTGATGCTGGATGGGGACTGAGTCGCTTAGCCGGCGGTCTTGCCTTCAGTATGGGTTTGATCTTGATTGTGATTTGCGGTGGTGAGCTATTTACCAGCTCAGTGTTATCAAGCATCTCATGGGCTAACAAGCAAATCACCTTCACGAAGATGCTGTCTATCTGGGGCAAGGTGTATGTCGGCAACTTTATCGGTGCCATGTTCCTATTGGCTTTGGTAAGCGCAGCAGGCTTGTATCAACTGGATGGCGGCCAATGGGGCTTAAACGCTTTAAACATTGCTCAACACAAGCTACACCACACCCCAGTTCAAGCGTTTGCTTTGGGTGTGCTTTGTAACTTGTTGGTGTGTTTAGCGATTTGGTTAACGTTCAGCTCTGCTAACGCAATGACCAAAGCAATGATGACCGTGTTACCCGTTGCAATGTTCGTAAGCTCAGGCTTTGAACACTGTGTGGCGAATATGTTCATGGTTCCGCTAGGCATCACGATTCAAGCATTCGCACCAGAAAGCTTCTGGATGCAAATCGGCGCAACACCAGCCCAGTATGCAGACCTAAACGTCATGCAATTTGTCACCGCAAACTTAATACCAGTGACAATCGGCAACATCGTAGGTGGTTCAGTATTGGTCGGCTTAGCGAACTGGAGCATCTACCGTCGCCCACAACTTAAAGCAGCAAAAATTACCGCTATTACACAAACAACAGAAATTACGTCAGTTAAGGAAATTACTATGAACACAGCAACTACTATCAAGCAAATCATGAACACTCAACCAATTACACTGAGCGTAGAAATGCCAACATCAGTCGCGATTGATACACTTTTAGACGCGCAACTTGTTAGCGCTCCTGTTTGCGATGTTGAAGGTCGTCTAGTGGGTATCTTCTCTGTTCATGACGTAATGGTTGACCTTTGGTGCCAAGATTACATCCCAACTAAAGGCCAAAAAGTTGTAGACCTAATGAGCCGTGACGTTGTGGCAATCGACGCAAACGACAAGCTAGTGGACGTTGCTGAGTTCCTATGCATCGACAAAGAGCAACTGTACCCGACGACAAGCATGGGCTTCGCTACTCGCCTGACATCTCTTTCTCTAGAAGAGCGTGCAAAAGCGATGAAAGTAAGCCAACCACATATGCTTCCAGTGTTAGAAAACGGCGTAATGGTAGGTGTGTTGACTCGCATTGAAGTGATGCAAGCACTACGTCCAATCTACGGTGACCGACTAAACGTGGTTCCACAAGCTGAACTAGAAACGGCTTAACTAATCTTAAGTTGAACTATTAGGGATTAGTAGTTCAATTAGATAACTCAGTCATGGCAACGTTGACTGGCTAGAGGTAAACGGTGGCTTTTAACGTACTAAACGGTTTGACACAAAACAGACCTAAACGCGTTGCCATTTATCTCAATAAAAAAGGCGCAAAGTGAAAACTTTGCGCCTTTCTCTATTTCTAACTGTTGCTTTCTAAGTATCTATTTAACTTTTGGTGTTACATAAGAGATTGATACTAGTTAGCGATCAACAATAGCTAGATTACTTCTTTACACCTTCAACGTGTAGAACCATATCTACATAGCTTGAAGCGCCCATTACTGGAATGTTGAAGTCAGCAAGTTCTAGACGAGTTGTACCCACGAAACCAGCACGCTCACCGCCCCAAGGGTCTTGACCAGCACCGATGAATTCAGCTTCGATAACGATTGGCTTAGTTACGCCGTGAAGCTTAAGGTCACCCATTACTTCAAGTTTGCCGTTGCCTTTATCAACCACTTTTGTGCTGTTGAAAGTAGCGTCAGAGAATTTACCTGCATCAATGAAGTCAGAGCTACGGATGTGCTTGTCACGCTCTGCGTGGTTTGAATCAAGGCTTGTTGTATCAATAGTTACGTTTACTTTTGATGCTTCAACGTTGCTTTCATCAAATGAGAAATCACCTGAGAATGTGTTAAAACGGCCTTGGATAAAGCTATAACCTAGGTGGCTAACTTTAAAGTTAACTGAAGCATGCGCACCTTTTGTATCAATCACGTAATCAGCGGCGTTCGCAGCGAAAGGCATTGCCATAGCAAATGCTAATCCTGTAGCGATAATTGACTTTTTCATTTTGAAGCTCCTATCATTTTTCGTAGCGTATCGTCTTTGTCGATAACGTGGTGTTTTATCGCCGCTAAGGCGTGCACTGATGCCATAATGATCAGTACCCATGCAGCATAGTAGTGAACCGTACCTGCGAGATCAGATTGGTTTGCAAACAGTTCGCCCATACTTGGTACAGTGAACCAATTGAATACCTCTATCCCGCGGCCATCTGATGTCGAAATCAAATAACCTGAAATAAACAAAACCGCTAAGTTGATGTACATGAAGCCGTGAGCGATCTTCGCTGCTGCAATTTCATAGCTTTTACCTTCCACTTTAGGTGACGCGGTAACTAGTTTCCAGACCAAGCGGATAACGGTAACGGCAGCCAAAAGAATGCCTACCGAGCGGTGATAGTCTGGCGCTGTTTTGTACCACTCGCTGTAGTATGAAAGATCAACCATCCACAGGCCTACACCAAATAAGCCAAATACCGCGAGAGCTGAAATCCAATGCATCGCTCTTGCTAAAGGGTTGTAATTTCTAACGTTGTTGTCCATGCATCTCTTCCGAATGTTAACGAGTAGTGTAGTTTCGAAAAGCGTACCCTACACCAAGTTTGTGTAACATATTATTTACCAAGCTTTACATTGGTAACATCATTTCAAATTAAACGAGTTATTCAAATTATTTGAACAAGTTTGGGCTAAACGTTAGATTTCAACGATTTGTTCGATCTCGTAAAGCTCATCTGAGATATCTAACATTTTACGTTCCATGACTTTTTGAGCGTCTTCTATCCCTTTGTTGTAGTAAACCGCCCCAAACTTTTTACTTATGAAATCGACCAAGAATTCTGTGTCGAACTGACCAAGCTCCACATCAAGTTCATCCTGCAGGTACTTTTGGAGCGTATGAGTAAGCTCAGACTTTTGTTTCGAATCTAATTGAATGGTCATGAATGTTTCCAAATAAAGAGTAAGTAGATCAATTGTGATTTGCTGACTAGACTATAGTCGAGGTAACTAGCTAGAATTCCTCATAATTTAGAATACAGACCTGTAGAGCGCCAGTGCTATCCATAAAATCACTCAGCAATGGTTAATTTTGATAGAGAGATCAAGAACTCGCACTTTGACGATAGGTAACGGAACCGCAATTACCGTACTATTGCCCATCAATAAGATAGTAGCTGTGTATAAGGGACTTCATTGTTATTAGATCTAGTGATTAAAAGCGTTAATCAATTTCAAGACGATTGCCTAAAGCTCTGTGAACGCCACTACCCTACTGTACACAATCAAGGGATCAGTGAGCACCATATAGGTAAGGCATTTGCCCGCCGAATGGAGCACACCTTCGTTAGCTTTAATCATGCAAGCAACATCAGCCCACTTGAAATGCTTTCCTCTAGAGAAACGCCTCGACACTTCCGAATATCTTCCGAAATCGGTACCGTTTGGATGATCAGTCATCATATGGTGAGCGCCGGGAAAACATGTCGTAGAAAGTTGATGTTGGACATCCATAATTGGCAACAAGAGTATGGATTTTCCATTCAACCCAATGACGTTTTGATCATTGTCTCCGACCATTGGATTAGCCGAAGTAAAAACAGTGGCGAATTATTGCATTGGTGGATGGGTGAACTCCCAGATGAGATCACGGAATATAGTCAACAAGGTATCACGCTAAGAGAGAGTGATTCTCAATTTGCTACTGACTTAAATAATAATTTTAAAATCAGCCCTTGCTTCATTAAATTTGGACACCCTTTAAAGCGGTCAGGAAATCAACAACTGGTTCGTAAATATCTGCAACTTTACGCAGTACTTCAATGGCAGTAAGAATACGGGTCAACTTTTTTAATCAGTCTTGAAAGTAAATAGTTAGACCTCCATCCCAGTATTTTATAAAAGATAACTCATTCCCTGTTCATTAATTATTCGAACTTCCTGTTTTAATTATTAATAGCCGATCGACTCACAGTCTCGATTTTGAGAGATAGATATCATTTCTGTGTAACTCGCTTAGTCAATCTATTTTATAACTTTGACACTCCCCCATAATTTAAGCCATTAACCCTACTTTTCTCTGGTGTATCAGCGTTCTAGCCTTATATTGGTTGGGGTTAATATGTGAGACGTTACTTAGCCGTTAGATTCACTTAAACTATCAAACACAGTCAATGATAAGTAAATTTAATGGTTAATGTCATTTATCATGCTGATTTTTCGTTAGTTATATTAATTTAAATATTGACGTTACAAATGAATTTTTATTAATTGACAATTTAGTAACACCTGTCAATATTGTGACAGCCGTGACGTATATTCTCGTCATTAAATAAACACCTTTATTAGCGACTATGATTTTATCAGACAGAAGTGAATTTATTAGCTGTATATCCGTAGATGCTGATATGCAGTTTATTGCGAAATACCAAGACCTGACGCTTAGAAGCGTCTATCAACCTATATTCGACTCTTCTATGACTCAAATAGGTGTTGAGGCTTTGGTGCGCATTTCAAATAACAAAGGTGATATTGTTCGTCCTGATCACTTCTTCCATTCCGACGAAACCTCAAGCACAGACAAAATCAATGTAGAGAGGTTGAGTCGAGCGATTCATATCCGTAACTTCGCACAATCGACAATCCGTCATTTACATCTATTTTTGAACGTTCTTCCAAACGTTGGTGAGTTGTTTGCTGCAGAAAAGGTCAGCGATAGCTTGTTAGCTAAACGCCTTCACGAGCTTAACCTTTCATGCGAACAGATAGTGATGGAGTTGGTAGAGTTGAACGCAGAAAGTGAAGAGCGTTTGAAAGATGCCGCTCTTTCTCTTGCGGATAATGGCTTTCAAATAGCGGTCGATGATTTTGGAACACAAGCATCAACCGAACAACGCGTTCGTCACATTAACCCTCATATCATCAAGATAGACCGCTCGGTTATGTTGGACTTTGAACAAGGCGACACTCGAGAAATGGAGTTAGTACTTGATCTTGCAAACCAAATTGGCGCAAAGACAGTGATTGAAGGTATTGAAACCCAACAACAACTCGAAGCGATGCAGGGCTTAGGCTTCAATATGTATCAAGGCTACCACTTAGCCATGCCAAAGCCGATTGAGTTAGACATACGGCTAGCAATTTAGAATCGCCCTATTGTTCTTAAAGCCGCTTGCCCATTGAGTAGCGGATTTTTTAATGCTTGCCTATTCGTACCCTCTTACCGCTCTCACGTGTCAACACATTTCAGGACGGGACAACACGCATAAAAAACCCAGTCAAATTTGACTGGGCTGGCTTAAAAGAATCTGTTTTATATCATTCCCTAATAACCCGCAGTGGACGGTTTGATTCTATATAAAATAGCGAACATCACCGGTACTACTATTAGCGTTAGTACGGTAGCAAAGCCTAAGCCTGCCATGATGGTAATCGCCATCGAGCCGAAAAATGCATCGAATACCAAAGGAATCATACCCAAGATAGTCGTTAATGCTGCCATAGATACCGGTCGTACACGACTAATCGCACTGTCGACAACCGCTAAATATGGGTCTTTACCTGTTGATAGCTCACTGTTGATCTGGTCAAGCAGTACAATGCCGTTCTTCAAAATCATGCCGCTTAGACTCAATAAGCCAAGGAACGCTGTGAAGCTGAATGGCATATTGGTACCTAACAGACCAATTGAAACACCAATGATAGAGAGTGGAACCGTAAACCAAATCACAAGCGGCTTACGAACCGAGTTAAACAGAAGCATCGTGATGATAAACATCAGCAAATAACCCATTGGCAGTGAGCCAAACAGAGATTCTTGCGCATCTTTAGAGCTTTCGTACTCACCACCCCAGCTAATGCTGTAGCCTTCTGGTAAATCTAATGCTTCTACCTTTGGTTTCACACGAGCAAACAGACTCGCTGGCGTTTCATAACCAAGAACATCGTGGTCAGCCAATACTGTTAGCGTACGTTTTCTGTCGCGACGCTGAATCAGTGGCTCAGACCATTGAAGCTCTACGCCATCAATCACTTGCTCAACTGGGATGTAAGTTTGTAGTGATGGGCTCCAAATCTTCACATTGTTTAGCGATTCGAAATCAAAACGCTCTTCTTCCGGTAAACGCGCCACGATAGGTAACATATGAGTACCATCACGCAGTAGGCCGATGTTGTAACCGCCAAACGCCATCTGTAATGTCTCAGACAAGTCAGTTTTTGAAATGCCTAGGCGACGAGCCTTAGATTCGTTGAACAGTGGTACAAGTTCTTTAGTACGTTCACGCCAGTCATGACGAACATTTCGAGAGCCTAGATCGGCAAGCAAGATGTCTTCGACTTCAACTGCAATGTTACGCAGTACTTGTGGATCGGCACCGATAATACGCGCTTCAATTTTTGAAGCGGGTGACGGACCAAACTCAATCAACTTGAACTGGAACGTTGGTTGCTCAAATTCGTTCGCTAAGTCTTTGTCTAGCGCCGCTAGAGCCTTAAACATAGTGTCGCGGTCAGTGGTTCTTACTTGTAACTGGGCGTACGCTTCGTAGCTTTTCTATGGTTGGTAAGTCAGTGCGAAACGTTGCATGCCCTGCCCAACCGTTGTCGTTACAAACTCCACGTCGTCTTGCTGGCGAATGTAGCTTTCAACTTTTTCTGTCTGCTTGATCGTTTCACGAACATCGGTGCCTTCTGGCATCCACATGTCTACGTAAAACATTGGGGTATTTGACGGCGGGAAGAACTGCTGCTTCACCATACCAAAACCGACGACAGAAACTGCTAATAGAGCGACCATACTAACTACAGTAAGCCATCTAAATCGAAGTGCTACTTTCAGACACGCACCGAATACCACAAACAGGATGCCTTTGTATGGGTCTTCGTTCTCATCAACCTTGTCTTCTTCTTTAAGCAACATCTCGGCAAGGAATGGCGTTAGTGTTAGTGCAGTTACCCAACTCAAAAACAGTGAGAAACACAGTACCCAAAACAGTGAACCCATGAATTCGCCTGTCGCATCCTTCGACAAACCAATCGGTGCAAACGCTGTGATAGCGATAATGGTCGCACCTAACAGTGGCCATTGTGTTTGCTTGACGATGTCTTTCGCTGCTTGAAGCTTGGTTTTGCCTTTCTTCAAGCCCACCAAAATACCTTCAACGACAACAATCGCATTATCCACCAGCATACCCAGCGCGATGATCAGTGCCCCCAGAGATATGCGGTGCAGTTCAACATCGTTGTAATCCATCAGGATGAAGGTACCGAATACCGTCAATAGAAGAACCAAACCGATGATCAAACCACTGCGTAAGCCCATTGCGAACAACAATACAATTATAACGATGGCTACCGCTTCAACTAGGCTGATTAAGAAGTCAGCCACAGATTTGTCTACTTCTTGCGCTTGGTTGTAGAAGTAATTCAGTTCTACACCCGCTGGCTTAATGCTTTCTAGGCGATCCAGTTCCGCATCCAGTGCTTTACCAATCTCAACCACGTTTACACCAGAAGAGAACGCAATACCCAAGTTGATTGCTGGTTTACCGTTGTACGTTAATACATTGCCCGGCTTTTCTTGAATACCACGAGTTACTTCAGCGACATCTTTCAAGCGAATCAGGTTACCTGTATCGCGACCATGAATGATCAGGTTTTCTAGTTCTTCAACCGTGCTTAAGGTGCCGTTTGGCTTGATCGTAAGGCTTTGACCATTCAGCATCACCTCGCCTGCCGATACCACACTGTTTTGCTGTGCTAGCAATGCTGTCACCGTCGACATATCTAGGTTCAATGCGGCTAAGCGTTCCAGTGACATCTCAACAAACAGTTGTTCTTGTTGGTCACCTGCAATGCTAACTTTACCGACACCGTCGACCAGTTCGATTTCACGCGTTAGGTAATCTGCGTACTGTTTGAGCTCAACGTAATCGTAACCATCACCGGTCAGCATGATCATCACACCAAACACATCACCAAAATCATCGATGATCTGAACGGAATTTACACCACTTGGCAGTGTTGGTTGTAGATCGTTGATCTTACGGCGCATTTCATCCCAGATCTGAGGCAGCTCGTCTGGACCGTAGTCCATCTTCATACTGACCATAATTTGGGACATACCGTTCGATGATGTCGAGGTAATCTTGTCGATGTACGGAAGCTGTCTTATCTCTTTTTCTAGTGGGTAAGTCAGCTCTTCTTCAACTTCCATTGACGTAGCGCCAGGGTAAGTTGAAATAATCATTGCATCTTTAATGGTAAAAGCTGGGTCTTCTAAACGGGATAGATTACCAAAAGACGTCACACCGCCAATGGCCAAAATGACTAGAAACAGCCAGCTGATTACTTTGTTCTTTATTGAATATTCTGCGATGTTCATTCTGCTTTTCCTGACAATTGGATTCCGTCACGGAGTTTTCTTAAATTCGAATTTACGAGTAGCTCACCTTGCTCAACACCATGAGCGATGAGTGCGCCTTGGCCACTGATCTTGTCGACTTCTACTTCGCTTTTGAATGCTTGTCCGTCTTCCATTTTCCACACATAGAACTGATTCGCTTCAGAGCCCGCTTCTAGCGTTGTCATTGGTAATTGGTAGCCTTGAACATCGCTCAGGCCCGCTTTCGCCATATCTACATTGACCGTAACGCTCGTGCCCGGCAGAATTTCACTTTCAGGCTGCTGCATCTGCATCCAAAATTCGTAGGTACGGGATTGTGGGTGCAGTTCACTGGTGTGTTCTAGATACGTCAGTGGATATTGGCCTGTGTGACCGCCAAAGGTCGCCTCAGGACGATAGCTATTTGAAAGCATGTCTGGGCTAATTGACGCCAAGATCGAATCTGATACTTGAATTCGCACATACACCTTGTCGTTCTGGTACACACTCAGTAGTGTTTCTCCAGGCGTCGTATTTTCGAATCGTTGCTTATCGACAGTTGAAACTGTTCCTGAGAACGGCGCTAAAAGTTCTGTGTAACTCAGCTTGCGTTTCGCCGCCGCCAAATTCGCCGATGCGAGCTTATAGTTAGCCGTCAGTTGGTCGTGTTCTGATTGCGATAACATTTCGCTGCCAAACATCTCCGTTCCACGGGCCAACTGTTTGCTTGCCAGTTTGAATTGAGATTGAGCATCAGTCAGATCTTGTACGTACGTTGCGTTATCTAAGGTGGCTAATAACTGCCCTTTTTCGACATTGTCGCCCGCTTCTACTAATACTTGTTGAATCTCGCCTGCTAGCTTAAATGCCAAGGGAGTCAATTCAGCTGGCATCACCTGTCCATTAAAACTTCTGAACTGATTAGGGCGTGTTGATCTTTGCTGTACATTTCGCGTTCAACAATACATCGGTAGCCACATTAACATGAATGCCAGCGATAACATGCTGGCATAATTCCTTTCTAGCTTGTCATATCTACTTGAAATAGCTCGATAATGCTTAATTCTCCCAAAGGCATTTTCGACCAAGTGACGATACTTGTATAAACACCAATCCATACTGTCTTTGTCTATATCTTGTCCGTAATTGCGTTTAGCAATTACCGTTTCTCCGCCACGTTCCTTAACAAAAGTACGGAAAGGTTCGCTGTCATATCCTTTATCACAAACGATGGTATTAACTTCATCGAGTTGCTCAACTAAGCTTTCGGCATGCACTATATCGTGGCGTTGTCCCTCTGATAAATCAAAGCAAATCGGCAGGCCACCACTATCTACGGCTAAGTGAATTTTGGTTGAGTTGCCCCCGCGACTTTTTCCTATTTGCTCTGAACTTTCAGTAGCTGCACCTGTACTATGCTGATGTGCTCTAACTATAGAGCCATCAAGAAATACCCATTCAAAATCAGCCATGTTAGATAAACTTTTGAAAAGATTATCTAAAATCCCTTTCTTTGACCAAAGATTAAATCGTCTGTAAACGGTACTCCGAACTCAGAGGGTAGATCTCGCCAAGGAATACCTGTTCTCATTCGATAAAGTATTCCTTCAAATGTCATTCGATGTTCAGTTTTATCGTAAATACGACCTGTACTTTTCATAACTTGGAGTAGCAGTTCCCAGCGAATATCAGTTAGCATTGTTCTTGGCATGGTATTGGTTATGGTTTTACTTTTGGCGAAGCAAATTATAACTCTTTACCATGCTGTTCAAAAAACACTCACGAAAGATCAACACGCCCTAGTAAGCGGTGCGCCAACTTCAAAGGTAGAAACCAACAAAGGTGGTTGTTCACGGTGTACAGCTTCATTGTTACAGGCTTGAAGTAACAGAACCGACGCGACAACAACTGATAATTTTGAAAGGTTCATTAAATACCGCCCTCACGAAGCCAAGCTTTTACTTGTTGTCCGTCTGATAACACATCCACACCCGCTTCAACGATAAGGTCACCAGACGACAATCCGTCGATAACCTTGCCTTGCTCATCAAGAAGGACTTGTACTTTAGAAATCAGTTGAGAGTCAGGGTTATAACGCCATAGTTCACCATGGCCTACGTCTTTGTTTAACCAAGCTGAATCCACAATACCAATGCCGTAGTCAGATTTACTTTTCTGAACTTCAACTTGCGCTGTCATACCAGAAAGTAGATTGATGCCTTCTGGCTTTTCGATAGACACAACCGCTTGGTAGCTGTTGGTATCTTCATCTGGTTGCGTTGAGATTTCTTTAAAGCGAGTCGGGATACGAATGCCGCGGTGGCTGTCCATCACAACCCACATGTTTGAGCTCGTTAGGTCTTGAATAGAACGGTCTTCAAGCTTTGATACTGGAATTGAAAACGTCACATCCATTTCACTGTGATTCAAAATATTCAGTACAGGCTGCTTTTCTGCGATCAATTGATATTGCTTTCCAAACACCATCGATACCACGCCATCGAATGGAGCAACTAAGGTAGTGTAGCCAAGGTTTGTTTTTGCTTGGTCCAACTCAACTTCAGCGGCAGTAAAGGTGTTTACGGCTTGGTCGTAGTAATCGGTACTGACCAGTTTTTTCGCATACAACTCAGAAGCTTGTTTGTATTGGCTGTTCGCCAGATCAAATTTAGCTTGGGCTGCGTCAACGGCAATACGGTAATCCGTCGCGTCTAATACGGCTAACACCTGACCTTTCTTCACTTCTTGTCCCATACGAACATCGAAGGTTTCTATATCTCCACCCACTTGGAAAGAAAGTGCCGCACGGTCGGTTGCATCAACCTTTGCAATGAAGCTATCGAGATCAATATCAGTCTGTTGTGGGATTTCGAACAGCTTGACTGGCTTGATTACCTGCACATTTTCCTCTGACTGAACTTTGTCACATCCAGTTAGAGAGCCTGCGAGCAATAGTGCTGCAATAACAGCTCCCATGCGCTTGCTCGATATGGCATTGATCGACAAATTGAACTGCATGATGCCTCTCCGTTTAATTATTATTATTTATTACACAGGTGGGCAGTATATTTAATATTAAATAATTCTCAAGCTTTACTTTCCACTTGTGCAGTATTTTTTATTTCAGTAAAAACAGTGTAGAATGTTGTAATCAGGTAATTATGTGAAATGAAGATGACCGAAAAGAAGCAAGGTAGAAGAAGTGCAAAAGACGCCGAAGAGACGCGTTTTTTGATCATGAGCGTTGCCGCAGACATGTTCTGTGACTTTGGCTACGATCGTGTATCACTGCGAAACATCAGTGAAAAGGCAGGCGTCTCGCATAGCCTTATCCGCCACCACTTTGGTAGCAAAGAAAAGATTTGGCATGCAATAAGTGATTGTTTACACGATTATTTTCAGTCTTACATCAGTAAGATTATGGAAGAGCTGCCAAAAGATGTTGCGCCAAATATCGCTATCTACCTGTTTAGCATGCGTCTGTTCACCAACATGATTCACTCACGTAGGCCAATGCAGCTTATTTCAGACTCTGTTCGCCAAGAAGACAACCTAGTTGATTACTTCATCGACAATGTCGGCGATGTTGAAAAAGAGATTAACGGGCTTGCCGCTGAGTACAATGCAGCTAACCCAGACAAAATGATCAACATTTACGAAGTTAAATGGCAAATGATCATGTACGCAAACGGCGCTGTATGCCTCACTCCCTTTATGGAAAGCACTTGGAATGAAGGTGATATGGTCACCTCACCCGAAGACGCCCTACTTAAGCATTGGCAGCTTTTCAACACGCAGATGGTCAGCAAGTTCAATATTGATGAAGAGTGGGCTCTAAATCCAACCTCGATTGAAGAGCTGATTTATGAAGTGCCATGTGAATGGAAGTGTAACCAGGAACATAAAGCTTAATCGGGTTCATAACCATTATGAGCTTATAAGATACAAAAACGCGCCGTTACAGAAGTCACTGTAACGGCGCGTTTTTATATGTATAGATCTTTAAACTGGAGCTTTGTACAGCTTATTAGCGACGTGCTTTACCGCGGTTTTGGTGAATCTTAAGCTTCGCTTTCATCTTACGTTTTTCTGATGAACGGCTTTTGCTGCGACCACCACGATCGGGCGCTAGATCTTTTTCAAGGCTTGGTTCAAAGCCCTCTAGCCACTCTTGAGGCAAGCGAGTGTCAAGTAATCGCTCAATATCACCCAATAGGTAAGCTTCATCCTGACTCATCAAAGAGATCGCTAAGCCGCTGTTACCCGCACGGCCAGTACGTCCGATGCGGTGAACATAATCTTCTGCTTTAAATGGCATGTCATAGTTCACAACTTGTTCTAGCTGCTGAATATCAATACCACGAGCTGCCACGTCGGTTGCGATCAACGCACGAACTTTGCCTGACTTGAAATCGTCTAGGGCTTTTTGACGCGCACCTTGGCTCTTATCGCCATTGATTGATGCCGCTTTAATGCCGTCTAACTTAAGCTCTTTAACGAGAGCATCAGTGCCCTGCTTAGTCTTTGTGAACACCAACACTTGTTGCCAGTTTTTTGAACCAATCAAATACGCTAATAGCTCACTTTTACGCGACTTATCTACCGGGTAAACCATCTGTGTTACGGTTTCAGCGGTGCTGTTTTTTGGCGTAACTTGGATTTCACTTGGCTTCTGCATCATACGGTGTGCAATCGCTTTGATTTTGTTATCAAACGTTGCAGAGAAGAACAGAGTTTGACGCACTTCGTTCATGCGAGAAAGAATACGCTTGATGTCAGGCATGAAGCCCATATCTAACATACGGTCAGCTTCATCCAGTACCAGTACTTCCGTTTGGCTCAACATGATGTTTCTAGTGAACATGTGATCAATAAGACGACCAGGCGTCGCGACAAGAATATCTGCGCCACCGCGTAAGTTATCAGTTTGCACCTTCATGCTAACGCCGCCGTAAGCCACCACGACTTTAATGTCGGTGCCCTTTGCGTAGCTAGTTAAGTTATCGAAAACCTGTTGTGCCAATTCACGAGTTGGCACTAATACAAGCGCACGAACGAGCTTAGGGTTCGGAATAACGTTGTCTTTTGTCTCGATTAATCTTTGAATAATCGGTAAACCAAACGCAGCCGTTTTACCTGTACCCGTTTGAGCACCAGCCAGTACATCTTTGCCTTCTAATACCAATGGAATTGCTTGTTCTTGAACACTGGTAGGAGCCGTAAAATTAAGCTCAGACAACGTGGCAAGAAGATGCTCAGATAATCCTAGTTGGTTAAAAGATTTTGTAGATTCAGACATAGTATGATGCTCAAAGATTAAATAGGCGCGGATTGTAGCAAACCTGCATTACGCTGTTTACCTTTCCTTTTGATTTTTCTTCATTTGAAGCGCATTAAACTGCTTAGCTTCCTCTAAAACGTTGGGATAAAGCTCATTAAAGTGACACTGCAACGTATCATAGTGACGTTCGAGGTCATCGTAACATGCCTCGAGCATACCGAGCTTAGGCCTTCTCAACGCCATTCGCTGCAACACCACCTCTATAGATGACATGTCTTGATAGCTCTCTAACCATCTATGCTCAGCCATTTTCTGATGAACCATAACGAAATTTTCAGGCCAGTGTGGCTCTTGATGTTCAAAGATCTGCTCATGGCTATCTAAACAAAAACGCTCTAATGTCTGCTGTGAAAACTGATCCCAATGATTGGCTAAGCAGTGATCCCAAAATACATCGAGTGCGATAGGCGCAAAGCGTCGTGTTTGGTCTGAGAAAAGTGATTTTGCAGAACGAGATACATCATGACGATCAGTATAGCTATCAACAAATCGATGAAGCCTAATACCGTCAGAAAGGGAATCAGAATAGTGTTTATTAGGGTCGCCTTTAACAAAATCACCTAACAGGTTACCTGCTAAGTTGCTGTTACAGTGCTTGGCGATGTGAAGGTGTGCGAGAAAGTTCATTGAACCTCATTAAAGTATCGAGAACTAAGTAACATGGTAAACGTACTCGTTTATCTTCGCGAACTTTAATGAGGATAGTTTTGGTATGACGTGTGAGCGAATACGATTTGCTCAGTTTAGAATTGTTTGCTTTGAGAAGCTTTAGCTAAGAAAACTTTTAGCTTTAAAACGTTTCAGTTGAAACTGAATTAAAGATCTTAAAAGCTTAGTTCGAAGACTTGAAAAGCTCTTCTGCTAACTGTTTCACTGTCTGCTCATAGTCAGACAAATCAATGCCAATTTCCATAGCATCTAACAACTCTAGACTTTCGTCGTTATAAGATTGGTCACTCATTGTGCCCCCTCTATTCCTTGATGTGGACATGATGTCCGATTAACTAGTGCACCATCTTGGACTTATATTATGTCACTTTGATGAACGCACTCTACTCTACCCATTCCATATTCATAGCTTAAAGCTACTCGCGATCATTAACGCTTTTTTGCGCTAAAGGGGTATACGCGAACGACATATGTACTGCCACCTTACACCAAGTACAACAAATTACTCTATAAATTTTGAAACCGATCATGGTCAAACGTTTGCTTTGCTCAATTGAATGCTGACACGCCCCTTTGTGTAAATATTAATTTACAGTGGATGTTTTTAATTACAATAAGAATTGCATTTGGAATTAAACTCAATCAGAATACTTCAAAATCGAGATATTCTTTGGGTTTATGCGCTTAAGCTAGAAGAATTACAATGAAAACACACCCTAACGTAAAGAATTATATACAATGAATAAATCAAAGGTTTTTGGTAGTACTTTGATCATTGCAGGCACAACCATTGGTGCTGGCATGCTCGCTCTTCCACTTGCTTCTGCAGGTATTGGCTTTTCAACTTCACTTTTCTTGATGCTGGGTTTATGGGCGTTAATGGCTTTTACTGCGCTATTAATGGTAGAGCTTCACCAATTCGCAGAATCTGACGCTACCCTACACACGTTAGCTCATACCATTTTGGGGACAAAAGGAAAGTGGATTGCGAGCTTCGCGGTGATGTTTCTTTTCTACGCTCTGTGTGCGGCATACATAGCTGGCGGCGGTGCGCAATTTAACCAACGAATTTCGGATATCGCGGGTATCGAACTTAATGCTCAAATCACCACGCTTCTATTTACCCTATTAGTTGCCGGCGTTGTTACGATTGGTACACACAGTGTTGATAAAGTTAACCGCGTTTTGTTTGGCTTAAAGCTTATCGCGATGGTTTTGGTACTCAGCTTCCTAGCGCCAAACATTACCTCTCAATACTTAATGAGCATGCCTTTACAGCAAGGCCTGATTGTTGCGGCTATTCCGGTTGTGTTTACCTCTTTTGGTTTCCACGGCAGCATCCCATCAATTGTTCGATACCTAGATGGTGACGTTCGTTCTTTACGTAAGGTAATGATTATTGGCTCGGCACTGCCTCTGGTTATCTACGTTTTCTGGCAAAGTGTTACTTTGGGCGTGATTAGCCAAGAGCAGTTGTTGTCTGACACAAGCTTGGGCGCGCTATTAGTCTCGCTATCGCAAACGGTTCATCAATCCAACCTAAGCGTGATCGTCGGTGTGTTTGCAGACCTTGCACTGCTGACATCTTTTATTGGTGTGAGCTTGGGCTTATTTGAATTCATGGGCGACTCACTGAGCAAGAAACTAGGTAACGCAAAACGTGTTAAGACAGCTGCTATCACCTTCTTACCGCCACTGGGGTTTGCCTTATTTTACCCACAAGGCTTCATCATGGCTTTAGGCTACGCAGCCATTGCACTTTCAGTGCTCGCGATTCTGTTACCAACAGTGATGGTCTACAAGGTTCGTTACACTGATTTCTCTGTCAAACCACAATCTTCAGAAGCCAGTTACCAAGTGTTAGGCGGTAGCAAAGCGTTGTTTTTAGCAGGTAGCGTTGGCGTATTTATCATTGCGATTCAAGTTCTTATTTCAGTAGGGTTACTGCCTTCTTTAGGCTAATAAACCTATACAGAACTAATTTACTTGATTCAGATCTCATAAATGACATATCACTATCATTAATTTTCACAATTAGTCGATTGAAGTCACATTTTTATTGAGGTCGGTTATTTAGAGTCCACGGTAAAGGATTTACCGTGGAGTTTTTATGAAAGAAGTACAATTTCGAACGATAGACAAACTGTTTATTAAGATGTCGATCAACGACAAGTTTTGGGTCATTTTCTTAATCTTTTTTGCCGCTCTGGCAAGCCTAGCTGGACTGAACTACGTCAACAAAATGGAACACATTGACGTAACTGCAAAACAGCAGGTCGAGTATCAACTGCAAGGCATTTTATCAGCATCAGATTCCCCGGCATCTGTTCGCTCTGTTAGCCAGCAAACTCGCGCTCAACAAACCACTATTTCAAATAATGGTTCTGTGACTGCCACAGCACTCGCACAAGATGGCAACTACTACTCACTTACCGTTTCAACTAACGATATACAGAATCAAAAGCAGCAAGCACTGTACACTTTATTACTGAGCTTCTTGTGGTGTGTGCCTTTTGGCCTTTTCTGTTACTGGGTAGCGACTTTCCTAGGCGGCGCACTTTGGGTTCTTTATTCAACGACTCAAAAGATTGGTGATGGTGACTTAACATCACGCCTTGGCTTCCACCCTGGCCGTGATGAGTTCGGCACGATTGGTTGTGCGCTTGACCGTTCAATGGACACGCTTAGTGAGTTAGTCAACAACGTAAACCACAGTGCAGCAACGCTAAGCGAAACATCGGCTTCTTTCGAAACTGAGATGAAGCGCAGCGAAACACAAATCATGAGCCAAAATGCCTCTCTAGACTCTGTAGCGACAGCAATGGATCAGATGACAGCTTCGGCAAATGAAGTCTCTAACATCTCTGCACGCTCAACTGAACAAACAGAACAAGACGCGCAGCAAATCAACGATAGCCACGCGAAGGTTCAACAGGCAATCTCGGAAATCACCACCCTTTCTTCTTTGATTGAGCAAACCTCATCTTCTGTTACTAGCTTGAATGTGAATACGAGCCAAATTAACGAGGTCATCACGACGATCAATGCTATTTCAGAGCAAACTAACTTACTTGCTTTAAATGCCGCGATTGAAGCCGCTCGTGCGGGCGAGCAAGGCCGAGGTTTCGCTGTTGTTGCTGATGAAGTAAGAACACTGGCAAGCCGCACTCAGTCGGCTACTGTAGAAATCCAAGCGATGATTGAACGCTTACAGCAAGAGAGCCAAAATATCGCGAAGATCACCGAACAGACGGTTGACCAAGCGCAAACCAGTAGCCAGTTGATTTCAAACATTGGTCACGACGTAAACTCGATTGCAGATTCAGCTCAAGCACTAATGGACATGAGTATCCAAATCGCAACATCAGCCGATGAGCAAAGTAACGTTGCCAATACGATTGCAGCAGAGCTTAACGATATTCGAAGCCAATCCGATGTGATTAAAGACGTGGCTCAGAATTCTTCAAATGGCGTATCTAGGCTAACAGAAGCGTCGGTTTCTCTATCTCAGACATTGGCACGCTACCGAACTTAAGGATCAACTGGTGAACTAGCGGCGTGAATTGAAAACAAACTAATGAGGACTCGTAATGGGTCCTTTCTTTTTGGCTTTTGTTTAATAACATTACAAGAACCATGGTCAATAACGATGACATTATCAATTACCATGAAGCAAGTCGCAAAGGAGAGATTAAGAAGTGTCAGAACTGTCTAATATTCGAGCTTAGGAGTAATCTAATTGAACGGGTCTTTTTTCGCTTACCCCCTTGCTGCAGGTGACACATAATGAATAAAACAGAAACACCAAACACCGACGACATTGCATGCCCTTTATGCCAACACGACGAGTATCTGCTTTCAGAAAGTGGAGAAAAGTTTACTTGTGCATCTTGCGGTTTCCACACCAAACAATTTAGTAAGGTAGTCAGCCTTCAACTAAGCTCTACCCCACCAAAGCTGCAGAATTCGATATACCACCATTTGAGCAGTGCTTGCCATTAATCCAAACTGAAATTTCTTCTAAACTGTAGATATCCTGAGCCGCGAGTTCTGCTGAGTCGGCTTCGGGATCTACGATTGCTTCATCAATACTCGGGCGTAATCGAAACGATTGGATACCCGCGCGAACACCAGCCTCAATCCCTTTCAACGTATCATCCACGTAGATGCACTCATTTGGCAGAAAGCCCATGTTCATGGCCGTGTACATGATTAGATCAGGCTCTGGCTTCCAGCTGTTAGCATCAAAAGCTGAGAACACTTTGCCTTTGAAGTCGTCTAGCATGCCTGTCATCGCCAATGAAGATTCAACCCTAGATTTCGGTGCATTGGAAGCAATACAAAACTCGATGTCTTGTTGTTTGAGGAATTCAATAAGTTCGATAGCGCCATCCATCGGTTTTAAATGACGCTGGAACAGTGCTTGTAATTCATTGCGATATAACGGCTCAAGTGTATCAATCGAGATAGATAACCCAAGACGTTCTTGTGTATCCATTAAGATGTCGGCTAGCTTCCCGCCTTGAAAGTGCGCATAGCAGTCGTTGACGTTTAGCTCCGCTCCAAAGCCAGTGAAAACGTTCACCAAAGCTTGGCAGCACAGCTTTTCACTATCGATAAGTGTTCCGTCACAATCGAAAATCACACATTTAGTCTGTTCTAACCGCATAGGTATCTCACTCAGATTGAATCCAAGTTTTATCCTATAGTGTTCTTTCAATGCGCGAGATGATTGAGGTAACAGTTTGCAGATACAGGCTTATTTCTCTTCGCGAAATATGGAGTTGATCACTTTATCGCTCAGCATAAGCAACAGTTTTCATTAAATTAACCCAGATTCTACGAAACCAAATACTGCGAGGTTTACATAAGCTACTCAATTTCAGGAGAAAATATAAATCACTACTTCCTAGCCGGATCGTGGTGAATCGATAAAAAAAATGGCTTATAGGCTACTCAGATAGAGCGACAATTAGCTAACAACCGACTCTTCTAAGACCTTAGCTTCAAGCGAAGGTGAAGACGCATATTCTACAGTTCCAGTATCGGGGTACGAATCTCGGATAGCGACAAACTCGGATAAGTGTTTCAGTAGCAATTTAGTTAGCTGAGGATCAAACTGGTAGCCACACTCTCGCTCAAACAAATCGACCACCATATCTAACGGCCACGGTTCTTTGTAGCAACGTGCACTAAGCAGCGCATCAAACACATCGGCTACGGCAGTGATACGAGCAAACAGGTGTATTTCATCACCCACTTTTCCATTCGGGTATCCAGCACCATCCCAACGCTCGTGATGTTCGTTAGCAATGATTGCCGCGAGGTTGGTAATATCACCCGCTCCGCTCTTTAGTAAGTTATAGCCAGCCGTAGTATGAAGCTTCATCACCTCCCACTCTTGGTCGGTTAATTTCCCAGGTTTATCCAAGATTGATTCAGGGACTGAAATCTTACCCACATCGTGCATTGGGCTGATGATCTCAATCATCTCGACCTCGCGATGGCTCAAGCCACGATACTTAGCAAGCAGTGCAGACAACTTGGCTACACGCTTAACATGATTACCAGTTTCGCCAGAGCGGGTTTCAATTGCCTCTCCGAGAACATGAATCATATCCTTTTGGATATTCAAGGTCTGTTTCTGAAGCTTTAAGATTCGTTTGTTCTTATTCGCCAACTCTTTCTTTTGGCGCAGAGTGACAAATTGCATCAAGATGATCAGGCTCAAACCCGCAATCACCATCGACAGCCCCAATAACAACTGGAAGTTTTTGCGAATAAAGGATGAAGGCTCGTTAATGAAAACCGCTTCGTCAGGTAACGCGTTTCCACTAATCCCGTATCTCTTCATTGCAGGGTAATTGAATACAAAACGTTTGTTGTCTCCGGGAGTTAACGGTGTAGTAAAACCAAGTGGAAGGTATTTATCCAACGCATCGACGGCCTGTTCACCCATGCTTTGTGAGTGATTAACGTAACCACCGAGTACATCACCCGAAATATAGAACTGCCATAAAGCAAACACCGGAGCAGCACTCGCTTTTGACAACGTATCCGCAATCTCTTGGTAAGTGTGATAAACCCCTTGCTTTAACTCGGTGTTGTAATGACTGAGCAATACCGCATCGTCCGCAGAGATCCCTTCCAAAAATTGGCTCGTATGCTCCAGCGACAAGTCGCGAATTTCTACGAGATTGATATTTGAAAATTCAGCCATCATTTTGTTCATTTCTTTATGAATCAATTCAGACGTGACACTATAATCATTTACAAAATAGAGATTCTTTAGATTAGGTCTTAATTTGGAGATCAGCTTAATATTAACGTCTATCTGATCGTTCTCGTAAAGCACAGTTGCTCTGTCAGACACCGCGTACATGTCGGTGCTGAAATCATTGATGCCGGCTGCAACGACAGGTGTGGAGCGATCAATCAAATTAGGCAGAGATTCAAGAAAATTGGCTGCGTTATCGTCCGTCGCAATTACGCCATCAAATTTATAACCTGCATACTTCGCACGTAAGTAGTTCGCGAGAGAGTCGTAATACTCTGGGCTGTGGACACGCTTTGAATCCAAATACTCTATTGAGAGTTTAACTTCGGTTTGAGACTGGCTGAACGCACTGTCTATCCCTTTTTGGAAGTCAGCAGTCCATTGATAAGAAGGTTCGTATGAGTGTAAAACTAGGATGCGTTTAATATCCCAGTCGTTAGCAAAACTGAGTGAAGAATAAGCGCTAACACATAATACAGCGATTGATATCAATAGCTTGTACATACAATACCCTTTAAATAAGACGGGGTATTGTACTTAGATTAACGCTTTGTCAAAGAATCTTTAGTTCTCGATCCATACTTTATCGCAAGAAGCATGATCTTGTGCCCAAAAATCGTGTAACTGCTTAGCAAAGTTGTTGATACTTTGACCATTTTCAGCAACGACATCCGAGATCAATAGGGAACCATCCGCTTCTGTGACGATAGCGCTCGCCACAACTTCACCGTTTTGAGTACCAATATATAATACATGATCGTCAGAAAGCATAATTTGGCTCAAGAACTCAAGCATGTGTGCCCTTTCGATTTCATCTTGGTAAACGCTTGCTTGGTTGAGTGAAAATAGCACGGTCAATTTATGGAAATCGACTTTATGCAGTTCATCAATTTGGGAAGGAGTTTGATCTTGTGCTAGGAGTTGGTATGTCTTGGATGGAAGTTTGCTTTGATAAAGTTCACGGCCGAGGAGGCTCTCTTTTGCGGGGTAAGCAATATCGAGCTGACTAAATAGCCATTGGTTTTTCTTGTGTGCAATTTCAGGTATTTCGTTATTCATTCTTTTAGTACCTACGGTTAGTATCCCCAAATATCGCAGTTATTTGGAAGACATACGGTCGGCTGAGGTGCCGAGCTACAAGCAGAGAGCATACAGAGCATGACCAAGGCCAACAAGTACTTTAAATGCTTCATATTTTTCATTATCCAACAACATCCTTTAAGAACTTAACGAAAAGCTCTACACTCGTATCCAAGCTTTCAATATCCTTATAGTAAACAGAACTATATAAATAAAAAGGACTTCTTATGAAAAAAGCCTTAATAGCAGCAGGTATCGTGACAATGTTAGCTGGCTGTTCGGACAACGAGGTTGGCGACGTCTCACTGGGTTTCTTCACAATGAAGGATATCAAGATGTCTTCATTAGATGACGATAAGATCGCGGGTGTTACCTGTCATATCGCATCAATCGAAGCAAACCTTAGCCTTTCTGATCCAAGTGATAGCTCTATATCTTGTCGTCAAACAGGTGAAATTACACCAGAAATGATTGCTCAAATAGACAAGAGTAAGTCTGGCGAAGTGGTATTCAAGCAATCGAAAAGTATCTTCTTTAAAACAATGAAGGTTCGTCGTATCTACGATGCAGAGAATCAGTCGCTGCTCTACTTGTCTTACACCACCAAAGAAACAGAAGGTAGCTTCAAACACAGCCTTTCAACTGTTCCACTATGGGGTACAGAGGCTTACGTTGATCCAGCGGCGTTAGTACAGCCAACCGAGTAGTTTCAAACATATAGTTAGTTGAATCACCTGTACAGACATTGTGCAGGTGATTCAAAATGTAATAAAAATGAAAGAAACAGAAACAAAATGTGATATCATGCGGCAAAATTTTTTCACTGTATTTTTCATATGAAGTTTCCTGGACAGCGTAAATCTAAGCACTACTTTCCAACTCACGCACGTGATCCGTTGGTCAACCAAATTCAACAAACGCCTAAGCTTCACCGCGCAACGATTGTGGGTGTTGGCCAAACGATTGTTGATATCGAAGCCCGTGTTGACAACGAGTTCCTAGAAAAATACGAGCTGAGTAAAGGTCACTCACTGGTATTGGAAGAAAGTAAAGCAGATGCGCTGTATGAAGAGTTAGTTGAGCGCGGTTTGATCACGCATCAATATCCTGGCGATACTATCGGCAACACACTGCACAACTATTCCGTACTTGCGGACAGCAAATCGGTCCTGCTTGGCGTAATGTCTAAGAAGATTGAAGTTGGCTCATTTGGTTATCGTTACCTTTGCCGCACTTCTTCTCGTATGAATCTAAACCACCTTCAAACTGTTGATGGTCCAATTGGTCGTTGTTACACGCTGATTTCTGAAGATGGCGAACGTACGTTTGCAATCAACGAAGGCCACATGAACCAACTTCTTCCAGAAAGCATTCCTGAAAAAGTCTTCGAGAAAGCGTCTGCATTGGTTGTGTCGTCATACCTAATGCGTGGCAAACCTGAAGATCCGATGCCAAAAGCGGTACAAAAAGCGATTGAATACGCGAAAGCGCACAATGTGCCTGTTGTACTAACACTTGGTACTAAGTATGTGATCGAAGGCAACGCTGAATGGTGGCAAGAATACCTGAAAGAAAACGTAACCATCGTCGCGATGAACGAAGATGAAGGTGAAGCGCTAACGGGTGAAAAAGATCCTCTATTGGCTGCTAACAAGGCACTTGAGTGGGTTGACCTAGTTCTATGTACTGCAGGTCCTATTGGTCTATACATGGCAGGTTACACTGACGAACCAGCGAAACGCGAAACCACACTGCCATTGTTACCGGGTAACATCCCTGAGTTCAATAAATACGAATTCAGCCGTGCGATGCGTAAGCAAGACTGTAAAGACCCAGTAAAAGTGTACTCTCACATTGGCCCTTACCTAGGTGGCCCACTTGAGATTAAGAATACCAATGGCGCTGGCGATGGTGCACTTTCAGCACTACTTCACGACATGGCAGCAAATAGCTACCACCACGTGAATGTACCAAACTCAGAGAAACACGAGCACACTTGTCTAACTTACTCTTCACTGTCTCAAATTTGTAAGTACGCAAACCGTGTAAGCTACGAAGTGTTGACTCAGCACTCTCCTCGCCTTTCTCGTGCATTACCTGAACGCGAAGATAGCTTAGAAGAAACATACTGGGATCGTTAATCGACCATATTAGGCAGTTACCTCTTAAAGGTTAACGCCAAGTGAGATTACCCATTCCTTGAAGGGCTGCTATATGCAGCCCTTTTTGTATTCAACACCAATATAACGGCAGGTGAAGTTAATCATATCGAATATTTTGCTCGTTTAAGATTTGATCTCGCGCAATGACTCTTTAGATCTGTTATCTTCCAGCACATAATTCGTGTGGTTTGCCTTTACTTGGCAAATTTATACAGTACTATCGCCACGCAAACGTTTACGTACCGCCTTTCGGTTCTGATATAAGGATCAAATATGCTGTCTGATATTGATATTTGTCGCTCTACTCCCCTTAAAAACATCAGTGAGGTTGCCAAGCAAGCTGGCCTGCACCACAACGAACATCAGCCATTAGGGCAATTCAAATCTAAAGTGTCTCTCACGTCACTTGAACGCCTCGCCAACCAACAAGATGGTAAATTAGTCGTAGTCACGGCGATCACACCGACACCTCTTGGTGAAGGCAAAACCGTCACTACTATCGGATTAGCACAAGGCCTCGCAGAGATTAACCAATCTGCAATGGCCTGCATTCGCCAGCCTTCAATGGGTCCGGTATTTGGTGTAAAAGGTGGCGCTGCGGGTGGTGGTTACTCTCAAGTTGCCCCTATGGAACAATTAAACCTGCACCTGACGGGCGATATTCATGCTGTTACGGCCGCTCACAACCTCGCCTCTGCCGCCATTGATGCACGTTTGTATCATGAACAACGGGAAGGCTTAGAGGCGTTTGAAGCGCGTTCTGGCTTAAAAGCCTTGGATATTGACCCAAGCAGAATCGTTTGGCGACGTGTACTTGACCACAATGATCGCGCACTACGCATGATCACGGTTGGCAAGAACGAAGCAGACAAAACAATTAACGGCTTTGAGCGAGAAGATGGATTTGATATCTCAGCTGCTTCAGAGCTAATGGCCATTCTTGCTCTAGCCAATGACCTTCAAGATTTGAGAAAGCGCATCGGACGAGTGGTACTTGCCTACAACAAACAAGGCTTGCCGTTGACCGCAGATGACTTCAACGTTGCAGGCGCAATGACCGTAACCATGAAGGATTCTATTGAACCAACATTGATGCAAACCCTTGAAGGCGTTCCTACCCTAATTCACGCCGGGCCTTTCGCGAACATCGCACATGGTAACTCTTCAATTATTGCCGATGAGATAGCGTTAAAACTGAGTGACTTTGTCGTGACCGAAGGTGGTTTCGGCTCAGATATGGGCTTTGAAAAAGCGTGCAACATAAAAGCAAAAGCGTCGAACAAAAAGCCCGATTGCGCTGTGGTTGTTGCAACATTACGTGGATTAAAGGCCAACTCTGGTTTATACGATTTGAGACCCGGCACTCCATTACCAGATTCAATTTTTAATGATGACCAAGACGCGCTAATTGCAGGCTTTGAGAACCTAAAATGGCACATCAACAACGTTAAGCAATACCAAGTGCCTACAGTTGTTGCGATTAACCGATTCCCACAAGACTCAGCTCAAGAGCTCGATGCTTTGAAACAGATGATCACCGACTTCGACTCAAGCGTTAACGTTGAAGTAAGCGAAGCATTTGGTCAAGGTGGCGAAGGCGCGACTCAACTGGCTCACGCTGTAGTCAAAGCTTGCCAAAAACAGAGTGAATTTAAGCCTTTGTATCACTCAGAGCAAAGCCTAGAAGAAAAGCTGATGGCAGTTGCTGAAGTTGGTTATGGCGCGGCAAGTATTTCGCTATCTCCACTGGCTAAAAAACAACTGGCTGAATTCAAACTGCATGGCTATAGCGACCTATCAGTTTGTTTGGCAAAAACACCACTATCGATCTCGACAGAAGCACACGTAAAAGGTGCACCAACCCAATTTGACGTGCCTGTTAGAGAACTAAAATTGTGTGCTGGTGCTGGCTTTATTTACGCGTTGTGCGGCAATGTAATGACCATGCCAGGCTTGCCTGACAAACCGGCGTTCATGTCGTTAGATATTGATAGTAATGGAAATATCGTCGGCCTAAGCTAGCTGCCCTTAGTTAGATAATCGGCAATTAATCGCGATTAATTTAGCTTAGGTTTCGGAGCAGTGTTCTATATTGAGCAATCATTTACTAACGAAGTGATTGCTCAACAATCAAGCTTAAATGCAAAAAGTTGCACTTAAATCGTAGTTATATGCGAATCTTGTCTTAACTTCTGGGTCAAGATCACATTAAAAACCCTATAAAATATATAGTATTGCGCTGATTCTTTGAGGACAGTGATGAATACAAGTATAAAAAAACTAGTCAGCCAATTTCTATGTACCATCTTTGCCCTAGGACTAGTCCCTGCCCTCTACATTAACTCTGAATTTGACAGGGTTGAAGCTCAGCACACGCTAAATATCCAACAGTCCAGCCAGAACCAGATCGAATACAGCTTTCATGAACTCGCTGTTATTGTTGAGCAAATCTCTAACTCTGTTCCGTCAATCGCCGACTCTCAAACACTACTCCGAGCGATTCGAGAACCTTCTATTATCCATAAAGAAACCCTGCAAGATCTTTGGGTGATGTTAGCTCGTGGCCAAAAATACTATTCCCAGCTTCGTTATCTCGATCTAGCCGGCAACGAAGTGTTCCGCGTTAACTACAAAGACGGTCGAGCCACTGTCGTCCCCGAGAACGAACTGCAGAACAAATCTTCTCGAGATTACTACCAGATGCTTCAGAAATTAGAGATTGGCGATGTCAGATCCAGAGGCATTGACCTAGAAATGGAAAATGGAGAAATCATCCACCCGTTAACGCCGGCGCTTCGCATTATGACGCCAGTCGCTGAAGGGAATCGAATTATTGGTTACTTCATTGCAAATCTAAACATGCTAGAGATTTACAACCGCCTTCATTACCAAATTGGAGACTCAGATGCAGTCCCGGTCATTCTAAACAAAACTGGTCATGTCATCATGGGCCCTGACCCAGCTGAATCATTTGGGCATGTGATTGAATCACGTTCAGACAAGACATACGCAAAGCTATACCCAGAGCTTTGGAAAGACATTCAAGACAACTCTTCGTCTAGCTATTTCGATGGTAAGAACTGGTATTTCCACTCGGACATCAGCCCAAAGATAAAGCAGTTTGCAGGCCCTATTTACATGGTTCTTCACATTGAGAATCAGCATTTCAGCAGTCAATACCGACAAGAAAAACAAGCGATTGTCGTTCAGATCATCACCTTGTCTTTCTTGATTTCGATGATCTCCGCTGGCTTTGTATTGTGGAACAGTAACCACAAGAAGAACAGTATCGATAGTCAACTGGCTAAAGCCGCGATGAATGGTATGTCTGCCTTAGTGATTACCGACAGAAACAACCGTATCATCAAGGTAAACCAAGAATTCACCCGTGTTAGTGGCTACGAGTTAGAAGACGTAAAAGGCCGCCAACCATCCATGTTTGCCTCTGGTCGCTACAACGAAGAGTTCTACATCAAGATGTGGAGCATAATCACTAAGACTGGGGTATGGGAAGGCGAAGTGGTCAATCGCCGTAAAGACGGATCTTTGATCACGGAAATATTGCGAATCCAAACCATTAAAGACTCGAAAGACGTGATTCAGTTTTATGTCGCTTCATTTGTGGATATCAGTAAACACAAAGAGCTAGAAAACAAACTGAGAAACCTGAGCGAAAAAGATGCCTTAGCTGGGTGTTGGAACCGCCGTAAGTTCGATCTTGAGCTGAGAGATGAGTGCTCTCGTGTGAATCGATACCCTACTCGCGAACACTCTTGCTTAGCGATCTTGGACATAGACTATTTCAAACGCATTAACGACAGATTTGGTCACGATTATGGTGATCGCGTCATTCAAACCGTTGCTGAGGTATTACAACGTGAGTGTCGAGAAACTGATTTTGTGGCTCGCATTGGTGGTGAAGAATTTGGCGTTATTCTGCCTCATACCACAACTGAAGAAGCTGAATATGTGCTTAACAGATTGAGAATCGCAGTCAATATTGAGCTCGACAACGTGGTGACGGTCAGTGGCGGAATCACCAACCTGACCAACGACCCTACTCTCAACTACAAGTGTGCGGATTTAGCACTCTATGAAGCCAAAGCCGCAGGTCGAAACAGTGTTTGCCTGTTCCTAGACAGCGAAATGAGCGAAATCGCCTAACAGAAAATCAGTATTGTTCCGCTAGGCTATCAGTTTGGCGGTTTAACAACCCAATCCTTTCAATCAGCTTGGTGCTGGATAGAACTCTAACTTTTTCCCTTCTACCACCAGAATACAATCCATGTTCGCAGCATGAGCAGCCTGCTTACCTAAGTTCGTATCTTCAAACACAACACACTGCTTTGGCTGTAATCCCATACCAAAACACGCATCTAAGAAGGTATCCGGATTTGGTTTGTGATTCTTCACATCTGTTGCTGTCACTAGGATATCCAGCTTGCTCAAAATATCTGTTTTGTCCAACAACTGTTCGGCACTTTTACGTTGACTGCCCGTTCCTACTGCAATCTTCTTGTTACCCAGATGCTCTAACAACAGAGAGTGAGTACAAGGGATAACGTCTCCTTTGTCTTCAATAGCCGCAAACGACGCCATTTTAAACGTAGAAACCGCTTGTGGGTCGAGCGATAAACCGTATTTGCTGTTCACCTCACCGGCTATCTTATAACTCGGCATGCCACCTAAACTATGTAGCCAAGACGCTTCAAAATGAAAACCAAACTCTTCAGCCGTTTGCTGCCACGCCTTTACATGTGCAGGCATTGTATCGATCAACGTACCGTCCATATCAAAGATTAATCCTTCATATGCCGTTAAATCTATTTTCATCACTACTACCACTCTTTAATAAAGTTACTGATACCATAACCAATATTCAGTATCATGGCGCCATATTACCGTTCAAAATGGATGTTTATGTTACAAATATCTAATTCTGTTTCGATTCAAGACTGGGAACTTCAGTTAACAGCGATCAGAGCACAAGGAGCCGGCGGTCAGAACGTCAATAAAGTATCGAGCGCGATACATTTACGTTTTGATATCAAGCACTCTACCCTACCTGACTTCTATAAAGAAAAGCTCCTCGCACACAAAGATAGCCGCATCACCAAAGACGGTGTGATTATCATTAAAGCGCAACAGTATAGAACTCAGGAACAAAACCGAGATGATGCTTTAGTGCGCTTGAAAGAATTGATCTTGGAAGCGACAAAGGTTCAAAAAGTAAGACGAGCAACTAAGCCGACGCGTGGCTCTCAGAAAAGACGTTTAGAAAGCAAAAAACAAAGAAGCACCACCAAACAGCTGCGTGGAAGAGTGAGCTGATGGCTTCATGCCCTCAGAGAACACATTACCCTAGAAGTATCTGTCAATTTGACTAACGAATCGATCTATTACGCTGTTTATTTGAAAGAAAGACTACTGCTTCTTTTTGACCGACAAAATCAGCTTGATCAACAACAGGCGCTCTTCGCTGGTCAGCAGACGACTGACCGCAGCTACATCTTCCGCTGTTACTTGTGATGCGCCAACAATATCAAGCACCACATCCAAATCCGTCACTTTTAAGGTTCTAGTGATTGAACGATACTGAGACATCTTGATGTCCGCCTCTCCGCGTTCAATCCTTTGATAGGTTTTTAAGCTCATTCCTGCACTCGAGGCTAACTTTTCTTGAGACAAGTTGGCTTGTTTCCTACGCTCAATCAGCGCCAATATTATGGGTTCTTGTGACATAAGCTCATCCTCAAAAGACAGTTATGTCCTAAATTCAGCAAGAAGCAGACCATATTGACTTGTGATGGTTTACATAAGCCATCAAAGGCATATTATTCGCTTGATAAAACCGTTACGTTTCATAAACCTTCACACTGATATCAGTTGTGAACGTACAGGCTAGGTAACTTGAGTATTCAAGTGTTGGGAAATTAGAAAAATTGCAAATTGCGAATAAGAAAGACGTCATATTGGAAATTGCGAATCGTTATAGATTGGCATTTCCTTGCATTAAGCACGCATTAGAAACGGACAATGCCCGCTCCGAAATTATTGCAGTGCAGCATAGGCTACTCACTTACAAAGAAGTGCTGCTGCACGGAAGTATGTTGGAAGAGAAAGAATTGAAGCAGGCCTTTTCTGCTCTGAACCAAAATGAAAAAGGTGTCGCACAAGGCGGTATTCAAAGCATCAACGACGCAGTTAAAGAGATGGATGTGATTGTCGAAAGGTACATTAGAAAAGCGTCTACTGAATTCTGTGCCTAATCCTCTGAACGGCTTAAACAAACAAAACAAAAACGGCCAGTCATAGTTGAATGACTGGCCGTTTGTTTAGCTAACATGAAGACGTGGGTATCTAACAAGACATCGCTCTTCTAAACCTACCGAGTAACATCAACGCGCCTAGCACGCCAAACGACAAACTGCCTCCACTGCCGCCTGAACCAGATGAAGTCCGTGCATTCACATAAGCCGTTCGCTTAGCTTCTGTTGCTGAAATTTGAACGGTTTCAGAACTATCTATCACACCACCAGTTACATCTGTAATCCAATCTCTGTAGTCATAGATTTCAGTGAATACCGAAGTTACTCTTGAGCTGCCACCACACGTTTCAGGACCAAAGCTGGTAATCCCTACTTGTCTGTAAACCGAACCATCCTTCCAGTAGACAGGACCTCCAGAGTCACCTTGACAAGTGCCACCGTACAAGCCAGAAGTAGCCACATCTCCAACGAAACAAATTTGATTCTCTGTTAACTCATTGCCAGCAGCAAATACCGTTTTACAAGTCGCATTGTCTACATAATTGAGGTTTGCTTTTTGTAGCAAAGTGGTTCCGTCGAAACCAGTGCGTGTATCACCATGGCCCACAGCGGTAAACGCCTCAGAAGAACTGCGATAACCATCCGAACTAGGACGCTTTACAACATCATTGATTGAGTCGATATTCAGTGCGCTTTCTAACTTAAGTATTGCAACGTCATTGCGTAATAGGTCGCTCAACGCATTTGAATAATCGCTGCGATAGTAAACCTCAGATACACGAGCTTTTTGGATGTTACCGTTGGGAAACTGAGAAGTATCTTCAATTTGAGGGACGACAACAGTAAACAACTGCCCTTCTTCATTACCGTATATACAATGCGCTGCGGTTAGAATATGCGTTGGATCTAAAATTGTTGCACCACAGTAAGGGCCTGTTGAGTAAACACCGTCATAATCAATACGATCAATGAACAAGCTTGCCATCGAAGGAAATTCCGTGACTGAAGCGTCGCTGCCATTAACAATATAAGGTGTCACAGTCGCGTCAGGAGAAACTTCGACCGAGTTTTCTGTCGCCATAACACTTGATGTGTAAATCATTGGCGCTAAAAGCCCTAAAACGGCTTTACGAACTGGACTCATTGTATGATTCACATTCATAGATAACTCCTTGTAACCCCTACTACTTATTTACAAAATTGATGAATAGACACCATAACACGTACTGACCATCATTATAGTAAGTATTTGTAACGATATTGCCACATCTCTCAATTTATAGACGAATTTAACAACCTGACTTCAATTGTTCTATTCTGCCTTGTATACGTTTCAAAAAACAAAAAAGCCTACCGTTAAACATCCCTAAAAAGAGAAGCTAACAATAGGCTTTCGTTATAGTTTGTGTTTTCTCTTAAAAGAGATTAGCCCCGGTAGTAACGTTGAGGTACGAATGGCATTTTTTCTACTGTCATTGGTAGCTTCTTACCACGAACTTCAGCAAATACTTCTGTACCGATAGCCGCTAGATCAGTGCGCACGTATGCCATTGAAACAGGTTTACCCGCGTTAGGACCCGCAGTGCCACTCGTTACCACACCTACTTTGTTTCCTTCCGCATCGAACAGTTCAGCACCTTCACGTACAGGCGCTTTAGTTTGACCCACTAGACCAACACGCTTGCGTTGAACGTCTTTAGTTGCGATTTGTTCAAGGATGATATCAGCACCTGGGAAACCGCCAGCACGCTCACCGTCAGTACGACGCACTTTTTGAATGCCCCATAGAAGGCTAGCTTCTACTGGAGTCGTTGTTGTATCTAAGTCGTGACCGTATAGGCATAGGCCACACTCAAGACGAAGTGAATCACGTGCACCAAGGCCAATCCACTCCACTTCTGCTTCTGATGTTAGTTTACGAGCAAGTGCTTCAGCGTGATCGTTCGGTACTGAGATTTCGTAGCCGTCTTCACCGGTATAACCACTGCGGCTCACGATGCATTCTACGCCGTCGATATCGACTTTTTGAACGTCCATGAACAGCATGTCTGCAACACTTGGTTGGAAACGAGCAAGAACTTCAGACGCTTTAGGGCCTTGAAGTGCTAATAGAGCGCGATCATCAATCACTTCCATTTCTACGTCAGCTGGAAGGTGCGCAGTTAGGTGGTCGATATCTTGTGTTTTACACGCCGCGTTCACAACAACAAATAGGTGATCGCCAAGGTTAGCAACCATAAGATCATCCATGATGCCGCCCTGTTCATTAGTAAAGAAGGCGTAGCGCTGCTTACCAGAAGGCAGGTCGATAATATCTACTGGAACCAGAGATTCTAAAACAGCGGCTGCATTTTCACCGTGTAGACGCAGTTGCCCCATGTGAGAAACATCAAAAAGACCAGCAGCGTCACGAGTGTGTAAGTGCTCTTTCTTTACACCTAGTGGATACTGAACTGGCATGTCGTAGCCAGCAAAAGGAACCATTTTTGCGCCGACTTCAACGTGAAGTGCATGCAGAGGTGTTTTTAGTAGGTCTTGATTAGCGTGTTCTTGAGTCATTTTATTCTCCATGAAGCGTTGCAGGCTTTCCAAATCGAATCTGCCGCTTATATCTCTATTTAGAGTCGCCTCTAACGATATGGGTTAACGTTAGAAACAGTAGATAGTAAAAAGTGATGTCTTCTATATAGGCTTTTATTACTAGCGATATAAAAAGAGGCTTCTGTATAAAAGCTATACGACTCACTTTCTAAGAATTCACTTCAGTAAACTTCAATCAACATGAGTAAACCGTGTTCACTATAGTAAACAAGCCTGAGTCAGTTTTACACCCTTAACAAGATTAAAACAGCTCAAAATGTGATATTTAACAATTTAAAAACAACTTTCAGTCGCATACAAAAACGCGATATTGATGCTTTTCACACCAACATCGCGTCTTTTGGCAAACGTTAGAAACAAAAGCAAACGTTTGCATTCACTATAAGAAATTCTAACTTTGTTAACTTATTTTGCAGTCACCCACAAAATCAGTGCATCTTCTGTACTGGTAGAAATCAGCATGTGGCCCATATTGGCATCGTAATACATGCTATCGCCTTCGCTCATTGGCACAGGTTCGTAGAATTCTGAGTAGAACATCACATCGCCAGAGATGATCATTAAGAACTCCTCTCCATCGTGGCGAACCCAATCGTTATACTCTTCAAAAGTACGAGCTCTAACGCGGCTCTTAAACGGCATCATCTTCTTATTAGAAAGCTCAGTCGCAAGCAGCTCATGTTCATAAGTCGGTGTTGGGTGTGGCTTACCCTGGCCTGCCTTGGTTAAGTCGCGACGTCCTGTTGCCACTTTTTTTCTTGGTGGCTCAAAGAGTTGTGGCATATCTATTTGCAAACCCATCGCCAGTTTTTGCATTGCTTGAAACGTTGGTGAGATCTGTTCGTTCTCGATTTTGCTGAGCGTAGAACGCGCCAAGCCTGTTCTTTGGCTTGCTTCTTCTAGCGTGATCCCAAGCTTGCCGCGGATATCTTTAATACGCTGGCCGAGCCTAAGTGGTTCGATATTCTGGTCTAACGTCTCTTTCGCCAACGTTAAAGATGGGTACTCATCATAAATGTCTTCTGACATAGGTCCCTCATTCATTTCTTACTTCCTGTCTATTCATTTCATTGTTGCATGAAGCGCTTTGTTGATTAAAGAGCACACAGGGAAATAAAGCGTGCTCCCTGTAGCAAAACGAGAAAATCTGTTTCCTATTGGAAATTTTTGTTGAAAATTGATTTTATCGGAGCTATGTTATCGACTTGTTAGATGAAGAGATGCTACTTCAGCTTGTACCAAATGATAGTTTTAACATTTGCAAAAGCTGTTTTTTACCCGAACTTTTTGGGAAACAATTCGTGCTGCATTGACCCTACAACGATCGCTTAGACGCTGTAAGAGTATATTTATAACGCAATTCACGTTTATCTATACCTATATAGCGCAAACGATACCGATGCAGAAATCAACGTAAGACCTAATGGACTATAAAAACAATCACCATTAGCTTAATGAAAGGTCTCGACAATGAACGCTTACCAAAACCATAGCTTAGACAGTTTTTTCTCTACAAACCTATCTGCGACTGACGACGCAGTATTTGCTGGAATCCAAGCAGAGAACACTCGTCAAAACGAACAAATCGAACTTATTGCTTCTGAGAACATCGTTTCTAAAGCAGTAATGCAAGCTCAAGGCACTTGCCTAACCAACAAATACGCAGAAGGCTACCCAGGCCGTCGTTACTACGGTGGTTGTGAGCACGTAGATACAGTTGAAGCTATCGCGATTGAACGTGCTAAACAACTGTTCAAGTGCGAATACGTAAACGTACAGCCTCACTCAGGTGCTCAAGCAAATGGCGCAGTTAAACTTGCCCTACTTCAACCTGGCGACACTATCCTAGGAATGTCTTTAGACGCTGGTGGCCACCTTACTCATGGTGCGCGCCCTGCAATGTCTGGTAAATGGTTCAACGCAGTTCAATACGGCGTAGACCGCGACACTCTTGAAATCGATTACGAAGCGGTTCGCGCTTTAGCTATCGAAAGCCAACCTAAAATGATTATTGCTGGTGGTAGTGCTATTCCACGCGTTATTGATTTCGCTAAGTTCCGTGAAATCGCTGACGAAGTTGGCGCTATTCTAATGGTCGATATGGCACACATCGCGGGTCTTATTGCGACAGGTGCTCACCCTAGCCCACTGCCACACGCACACGTTGTGACTACAACAACGCACAAAACACTTCGTGGCCCACGCGGCGGTATGATTCTGACTAACCACGAAGACATCAACAAAAAGATCAACTCTGCAGTGTTCCCTGGCCTACAAGGCGGCCCACTAATGCACGTTATCGCGGCTAAAGCAGTGGCGTTTGGCGAAGCACTTGGCCCAGAATTTAATACTTATATTGATTCAGTGATCGACAACGCAAAAGTTCTTGCTGAAGTGTTGCAAACTCGCGGTTGTGACATTGTGACTGGCGGAACAGACACGCACCTAATGCTGGTTGACCTTCGTCCTAAGGGCTTGAAAGGTAACGTAACTGAAGAAGCATTAGAGCGTGCAGGGATCACATGTAACAAAAATGGCATACCATTCGACACAGAGAAGCCTATGATTACTTCGGGTATTCGTTTAGGTACGCCAGCTGGAACCAGTCGTGGTTTTGGCACTGAAGAATTCAAACTTATCGGTGAATGGATCGGCGATGTACTTGATGGCTTAGTTGAAAGCCCTGAAGGCAACGCTGAAGTTGAGCAACGTGTTCGCAAGCAAGTTAAAGAGCTTTGCAAGCGCTTCCCTCTTTACCGTTAGACCGTTTTTAAGATTTAAATTAAAACCTCATAAATTTTTGGAGAATAAGCAATGGACAATACACTAAAGTTTGCAGACAGCCACGAGTGGGTAAAAGACAACGGTGACGGTACTGTAACTATCGGTATTTCTGAGCACGCTCAAGAGATGCTAGGTGACGTTGTGTTTGTTGACCTGCCTGACACTGACGACGAAATCGAAGCTGGCGAAAGCTTCTCTCTAGTTGAGTCAGTGAAAGCTGCTTCTGATATCTACGCACCAATCTCTGGCGAAATCGTAGAAATCAACGAAGAATTAGAAGATAGCCCAGAGCTAATCAACGAAGAACCTTATGAAGGTGGCTGGATTGTTAAAGTGAAGATGTCTGATGCGTCTGAACTAGACAACCTTAAAGATGCGGAAGAATACCTAAGCTCTATCGAAGAAGACTAATAGGTAACCTCATTACGATAAAGCTGCTCTTTTGAGCAGCTTAATTTTAGGGGCTAGCTCACGGCTCCAGAGAGAAAGTAGAACATATCATGACTGAATTACTTCAAAGCCAATTACTGAAAGACCTGGGTACTCAAAACGAGTTTGTTGCTCGTCATAACGGCCCAAATAAAGCAGACCAGCAAAAAATGCTTGAAGCGATCAACGCGACTAGCCTAGACGCACTGATCGACGAAACGGTTCCTGCACAAATCCGTCTTGAAAAACCAATGACACTTGCTGCGCCACTAAGCGAAATGGACATGCTGGCCTCTCTTAAAGAGATCGCTAACCTAAACCAAGTGAAACGTACTTTCATTGGCCAAGGCTACTACAACACATTCACTCCAAACGTTATTCTACGTAACGTTTTAGAGAACCCAGGCTGGTACACAGCTTACACACCATACCAACCAGAGATCTCTCAAGGTCGTCTTGAAGCTCTACTAAATTACCAACAAATGGTAATGGACCTTACAGGTATGGAAATCGCAAACGCATCACTTCTTGATGAAGCGACAGCGGCTGGCGAAGCAATGACACTGTGTAAGCGTGCAGGTAAAAGCAAGAGCAAAGTATTCTTCGTTGCTGACGATGTTCACCCTCAAACACTAGAAGTTGTTAAAACTCGTGCTGAGTACATCGGTTTTGAAGTAATGGTTGGCGCTCTTGAAACACTTCCAGAGCAAGACGTATTTGGTGCATTAGTTCAATACCCTGGTACAACGGGCGAAGTTCGTGACCTAACAGACATCATTGCGAAAGCTCAAGCAAACAAAACTCTAGTAACCGTTGCTACTGACCTACTCGCATCTGCTCTACTTAAGCCTGCTGGCGAAATGGGCGCAGACGTAGTAATCGGTTCAGCACAACGTTTCGGCGTTCCTATGGGGTACGGCGGTCCACACGCTGCATTCATGGGTACTCGTGAAAAGCATAAGCGTACAATGCCAGGTCGTGTAATCGGTGTTTCTATCGATACTCACGGTAACCAAGCGCTACGTATGGCAATGCAAACTCGTGAGCAACACATCCGCCGCGAGAAAGCGACATCGAACATCTGTACAGCTCAAGCACTTCTAGCAAACATGGCGTCTTTCTACGCGGTTTACCACGGTGCAGAAGGCCTACGTACTATCGCTCGTCGTACACACCACATGACAGCTATCCTAGCGGCTGGCCTGACTAAAGCGGGTTACGAGCTAACAAACAACAGCTTCTTCGATACCATCACAATCAACTCTGAAGAGAAGACAGATGCACTGTACGCGAAAGCACAAGCAGCAGACATCAACTTGCGCCTTCTTAAAGGTAAGATCGGTATCAGCTTAGATGAAACAACCACAGTCGACGACGTGAATGCCCTATTCGCTATCTTCGACGTAAAAGAAGACGTTCAAGCGCTATCTTCTGACATTGCATCAAATGAGTTTGCGGCAATTCCAGAAAACTGTCGTCGTGAATCAGAGTTCCTAACTCACCCAGTGTTCAACACGCACCACAGCGAAACGCAAATGATGCGTTACCTAAAACAGCTTGAGAACAAAGACTTCTCACTAACGCACGGCATGATCCCACTGGGCAGCTGTACGATGAAGCTGAACGCTGCTGCTGAGATGATTCCAGTAACATGGCCTGAGTTTGGTTCAATTCACCCATTCGCACCTCTAGAGCAAGCGGCGGGTTACACAGCACTAGCAAAAGATCTTAAAGAGAAGCTATGTGAAATCACCGGTTACGAAGATTTCTCACTACAGCCTAACTCTGGTGCATCTGGCGAATATGCAGGTCTAATCGCAATTCAACGTTACCATGCAAGCCGCGGTGAAGCTCACCGTAACGTTTGTCTGATTCCAAGCTCTGCGCACGGTACTAACCCTGCTACAGCATCAATGGTTTCAATGAAGGTAGTGGTTGTTAAGTGTGATGAAGATGGCAACATCGACATGACAGACCTAGCAGCGAAAATCGAGAAGCACAAAGAAAACCTATCAAGCATCATGATCACTTACCCTTCTACGCACGGCGTATACGAAGAGCAAGTGAAAGAAGTGTGTGAACAAGTACACGCAGCGGGCGGTCAGGTTTATCTAGACGGTGCGAACATGAACGCTCAAGTAGGTCTAACTTCACCTGGCTTCATCGGTTCAGACGTATCTCACTTGAACCTACACAAAACATTCTGTATCCCACACGGTGGTGGCGGTCCGGGTATGGGTCCTATCGGTGTTAAATCTCACCTAGCACCTTTCCTACCAGGCCACATCGAAAATGGTGTACAAGGTTCTGACTACGCGGTATCAGCGGCAGATCTAGGTAGTGCTTCAATTCTACCTATCTCTTGGGCTTACATCGCAATGATGGGCGAACCTGGCCTAACAGATGCGACTAAAGTTGCGATTCTGAACGCGAACTACGTGATGGAAAAACTGCGTCCTCACTACCCTGTTCTTTACCGTGGTACTAATGGCCGCGTAGCGCACGAATGTATTATCGATATTCGTCCACTAAAAGAAGAAACAGGCATCAGCGAAGAAGATATTGCTAAGCGTCTAATGGACTTCGGTTTCCACGCGCCTACGATGTCTTTCCCAGTAGCTGGCACGCTAATGGTAGAGCCAACTGAATCAGAAGATTTAGAAGAGCTAGACCGTTTCTGTGAAGCGATGATCGCAATCCGTCACGAAATGGCAGCAGTGAAAAACGGTGAATGGCCACTAGACAACAACCCTCTAGTGAACGCACCGCACACACAAGTTGATCTAGCTGGCGCAGAATGGGATCGCCCTTACTCTCGTGAACTTGGTTGTTTCCCATCGAAAGCAACGAAGAACTCGAAGTACTGGCCAACAGTTAACCGTGTAGACAACGTATACGGCGACCGTAACCTAATCTGTTCTTGCCCAAGCATCGACAACTACGAAGACTAATTCATAGCGACGCTAAGCGATAAAACATAATAAAAGGCGAGCCAAGTGGTTCGCCTTTTTGTTTTCTGAAATTCAACGTCAACAAATGCATTGACCTTACCGTAAGGGAAAGGTTTAAGGTTGAACTGAACCAACACTGAATTAGGAATCAATTATGGGATGTTGTAACAAAGCCCCAAAAGGTGGAGCCCCTCTTGGCTTGCTTCTAAAAGTAACGCTTGGAATTGGTCTTTTTGTGTTTCTGCTAGCTTTGTGGCAGTGAGAAGCTTATACGGCGCTAGGTTTAAAGGTGTAATGGATAGCGCCAAGTTGATATTGGTGCTAAAGCCGTTTGTCATGTCCGTTTTGGCAATTGGTATTTGAGTTTTACCTCTTGAGTTTCAATTTCACGAGGTCCTTTAGTCGGATCGTAAAAATACCAAATATTAAACTTTCGCTCAGTTGGCTTTGTATCGTGTAATAAAGACTCCCAGCCTAGGTAACTAGCGATATTCTCGGCAACTTTTAGCTTTGCTGGTGAACTCGCTTTTCCTTGGAACGCACTCATAACGGCTCCCAATAAGAAGTCTGCTATTTGGATTTGTTCTGAGTCTTTCGAATCTTTGGTGACGACAGAGCGAATAGGTACCTCACCACCAAATTGCTTTTTAAGAATACTATTGGCGATTTTATGAAAAGCTTCATCCGCTTTTTTGTATCGTGAAGGTAAGGGATCGACCTCAATGCGAAACTCACATTGGCGCTTAGGGTGAGCTTTATGTATAGCGCTGATCTTAGTTTGAATTAGTTTCGTAAAGTGTTTTCGCATCGCTAAGTCGTAATCACCATCATGATATTTTTTATCTACCATTCCTTTTCGGATAACAATGCAATGAAAGGCCAACCACTGATGCTTGAAAAACATTTCGACTAACTCTTCATAGAAACCTGCATAATGCTTCTTGTGTGCCTTTTGCCACTTTATTTCATTTTGGTAATTATGCTTTTCTCTTAACTCTCGAATTATTCGAACAAAATCTCCACGCCGCTGATATTTCATCCAGAGTGACCCGAATCCATAATACTTTTGACCATCAACACCCGATTCATCGCATGCAACATGCCAAATCAGCTTACCATTTTGCATATAACCTCCAATGTATATTCTATCCGAAAGCTTTAGTGAGCAACGCAATATCGATGCTTCCGTACACCAACTTAAATCACAAAAGTCGACGCATAATAAAAATGCCATGCGTTGCGAATCACTAGAATAGCTTATTAATATGCCTACAGGTGCACTTCGTAAACTTCGACTGTGACTTCATTTTTCGGCATTATTCGTTTCACTACGTAAGGAGCTGATAACTCGAGAACTACAGTAATATTTTCGTCGTTAACTTGAATACTAATAACTTTCTTAACGCTATCGCCAAGAAAAGAATCTAAGTCCTGTTTAGAATTGAAATCTTTGGCCAAGCTGTAGGTTTGCTCATTATCTGCACATATTAGAACACCACCTTTTCCGTATTTTGAAAAGTACAGTGACTCAGAATCTATAAAGCTCTGAAAGTTAATACTATTAACCATTATTTTTTCCTTATTGTGATATTGAATACTCAACATGACTGTTATGAAACCAACAAACTCTGTACTAATCGACAGAGTTGTTCTGCTCACTTGCTTATGCCACTAATTGTACTAGCCTTTGTCTTTCCATAACAATCACTTATACCGCAGTGTTAGTGATTAGCGTGGCAAATATAGAATTTGTCTGTCTAGTATGATTCCCGCTAAATCATTAACTTACGTGCGTTAAACCCGTGTTGTAACCATCAGAACCCGTGACTATCTCAGAGCGAGTTGAACTCTATAGATCCAAAGCTTGACCCTATACGGTAAGGTGTTTATATTGTCGCCGCCCAAACGGGGCACATCCTAAAATGCACACCGGCCATCCTGCCATCACTGGTGCATTTATATTGGTGTTTTGAACTTCCATGCTAACGAAACTTCGTCCTTTTACTCGTGAATCGGGTGCGCTTATGCACCTTTCGATTCCAATCATTTTGACTCAAATAGCTACCCAAGCGATAGGATTTGTCGATACGACAATGGCTGGCCAAGTAAGCCCTGCCGACCTCGCCGCAATTGCACTCGGCACTAGCCTTTGGATTCCTGTTTTGCTGCTACTTCGTGGTGTGATTATGGCGTTAACGCCAGTTGTCGCTTACCACCGCGGTGCTCGTGACTTTCAAAGTATCTCTGTTGAATTCTTCCAGATGGTTTGGCTCGCATTAATTGCTAGCGTGCTGCTTATCGCTTACTTGGTGAGTGCGAAACCGATTTTAGAATGGATTGGTGTAGCCGCTGAGATCATCCCTATCGGCAGTGACTATGCCTTTGCCCTAGCCTTCGGTGTACCGGGTATTGCCCTGTTCTACACCTTGAACGGCTTCTGTGAAGGGATGAACAATACCAAAGTACCAATGATCATTTCTGTGGTTGGTTTGTTGGTGAATATTCCGGTCAACTACGTGCTTATCTACGGTAAGTTCGGCTTCCCTGAAATGGGCGCTGTGGGTTGTGGCTGGGCAACAAGCTTGGTGTATTGGCTAATGTCGGGAATGCTGTATTCCTACATTAAAGGTCATCACCATTACAAGACCATCATCAACTTTTCAGATGCGAAGCCAAAAGCAAAAGAGATGCTTCACCTTCTAAGATTAGGTTTACCTATCGGGATGAACATTGCAGTGTGTGGCAGCATCTTTGCGGTAATCGCACTGATGATTGGTCGTATTGGTGCTGAGAACGTAGCAGCAGCTCAAATTGCACTTAACATCTCGAGCCTGACTTACGTGATTCCAATGAGTATCTCGTTTGGAATTACGATTCGTGTTGGACACGCTCTAGGTGAAAAAGACGAACTCGGTGCGATTGAGCGCAGTAAAGTCGGTATCTTGGTTGCAGCGTTGATCTCATTGCTTTCGGTTGCGATGTTCCTGCTGTTCCCAGAATGGATCATTAGACTTTACACCACTGACCCAGCGATAAGCGCAACGGCAGCGGTATTGTTGACCTTTACTGCTATGTACCAATTCAGTGATGCATTGCAAACGTCTGCTAACGGTGCATTACGTGGCTATAAAGATACTAAGATCCCAATGATCTTAGCCATCGCTTCATACTGGGGCTTGGCACTACCACTTGGCATGGTGTTGGGCTTAACAGACCACATTGTTCCTGCAATGGGTGAAGAAGGCTTTTGGATTGGCATTCTAACGGGATTAAGCGTATCAGCTGCGTTGATGTTGCTTCGCTTGCGATACGTAATTAAGAAGCGTGACTTGCCACCAGCAAGTGCTCCATTAGCAAACTAAGATAGACCTATAAGCTAATACAAAAAAGCGCGTTACTGCCACAAGGCAATAACGCGCTTTTTCTATTTAAATTGAACTGTGTTTATCTGTTTATCGCCAAATATGAGCCAGCAGCAATCATTATTCCACCAGCACTTTGGTTTAACCTTTTATGTGCGCGTGGCGTTTTTAACAAACCTGCCATTCTGCCCGCGCCCACAGCGATAAGCATTAAGCCTGACATCAGAGCAACAGATGCTAAAGCAGAAACTAATACGATATCTTGTGAGCGCAGAACAGTCAGATCAATAAAAGTCGGCAAGAACGAAATATAAAACAGAATCACTTTAGGGTTCGATGCTGAAATCAAAAAGCCTTGCGCGAAACTCGCGAGTTCAGATTTCTGACTCTGTTTGGCCGCAAGTTCCGCAGAGCCTTGCACTTCAGGCAGGCTCTTAAACATCTTGTAGCCCAAGTAAATCAAATAAGCTGCACCAACATAGCGAATCACCTCAAACGCAATCGACCAATTCTCGGCAATCGTTGCTAGACCGAAACAGGCAAGTGCAAGGTAAATAAGATCACTGCATATCATACCTAACGAAAGCGTGACGCACTTTCGCCATCCTTGAACCATAGCACGAGCTAAAATGGCAAAGACGCCAGGCCCCGGAGTAATACCAAATACAAACATGGCAATAAAGAATGTAATCGCACTTTCTAATGACATTGGACTGTCCTTTTCTATAACCCAACATAATTGATCATGAACGTATCATGGAGCTTCGATTCTGGTAAAGAACGTTTTTTACTAAATACGATTTACACAACTCATGTATTGAATAAGTGTCGCACGTAATTTACCCACCAGACTTAATTAAACCTAAACCTAAGTACTTTTCGTTAGGGCATAAAAAAGGCGAACCTATTGGCTCGCCTTAATCATTTTGTTCGCCAGAATCGTTTAGTCGTTACGAATGGGTGATAACAACTCAGGGTTAACCACCAAATTTCTCACACCGTGGGCGTGATCTTCGTTAAAGTCATTGCCTTCACACCAGCTACCTACTGTCGCGATATTTACTTTCGCGACTTGTGGTCTAACGCTCCATGTTACTTGGAAAGGTGAACCTTGCTCATTATAACCAGGACCCGTTGTAGAGCCTGCGTATTGGATCGCTGAGCCCGTATCTTGTGGGATGTTTGGTGCTTGGTGTAAGCCGTTCACTTTTGAATGTTTAGCGAGCGCTTCAAAGTCGGGTGCTTTGTCGTCATTCACTAATACGTAAACTTGGGTTTCTACACGCAGTTGCGGGTTGGTAATCGCATCGTTAAAACAAGCACCCAGTGTTTCACCCGGTTCAACTTGCGCCGTTGAATAAACATAGTGAACTTCAATGGTGTCACCCGAATGCAAAGAACCATGCTAGCTCGGACAAACCTTGCCCTCAAATGGTTTCAGCTCAGCAGAACTCAGCTTGCCTGTGTATTTAAAGCCACTCTGGAATCCCTTACCATCACCGTTACCAGCGTATTGAGTAAACTCTCCACCTTTATGCTCAGCATTTTTATGGAAGTGAATATTACATAAGTTCATCGCTGTTGAATCAGGGGCATCCGAGAACAGCCTAGTATTTTTACCTTCTAATGAACCCAAATCTCGTGGAGCTTGCGGTCCAAAACCTTGTCCTTGGGTATTTTCAGAAAGCTTCGCTCTTTGTTCTGCGATAACTCCATCTGATACAGACTCATGGTTCGCATCTGATGCATTTGCATGAGCTGACAACATCACCAATGCGGCACTTAAAAACACACTCTTATTCTTCATTTTTCTTCCCTAGAATATTGATAACTAAACCTAAACCTACTTAACAGCAAACATCTTACTATGCTCGTAAGTGAATATAAGAGTTGTCTTTGTAAGATTAGATTTCATTGCTTACTTTGGGATGAGTATTAGAACCCTTGATGCATATAACAAGTCAAACAGGGTAAATTCGGCGAGTCCCTTCCAGAACGAATAATTTCCTATTTACGTTAACCGTCGCCTGACTCAGCGCTCAGATAAGTGAGCACGATTCTTAGGAAGAACGGTGGCCAGATTTAGAAGATCAAAAAAGGCGAACCATCTGGCTCGCCTTCACGTTTCATTCTATCTATTAGGTTGTGGTTCTAAGTTAACGATTTAACCGTTACCGGTGGCAAATATCCCAAACGTCATGACGTTCAATGCATCTGTCACGCCCTCTAGTGATTTAATCACCGTCTTAGTCGGTTTATTATGACGAATAAAATAGCTTCCGATGCCTTTTTCACCGCCACTCTTAGCATCGCTTTCAGTTGTTTCTGTCGCTTCTATTTGAGAAGGCTCCACTGATTCTGGCTCTGCATTGGCGTGAGCTATCGTGTCTTTATTTGAATCAAGGTTAGTGAGTGGTTGATGATTAACGATTGAATCATGGGAAGAATCAACGCTGGTCTCAGCGTTTGTATCCTTTGAAGTCTCGAGATTACTCTCTCCCTCTATACTTTTCGACATAGCGTCTTCGTTGCTCAATGTCTCGTCGTCTAGCTGATGATTACTCGTTGAAGAACAGGCTGTTAAGAAGAACAGGCTAACGATGAATATGAGTAATTTTCTCATCATAATGATAAAGCACGAATTAATAAAACATTGTTCGATTGTATTTTATTTGGCTGACGACATCCAGTGATAAGCGGAGTAAACACGAACAGTCACGGTCTTGAAGAGTAAACAAAAGCGTACGGGTTTAGTGCTTAAGAATAATAATTCGAGAGCTCAATTAGGTTGCCCGCCGCTTATCATCTGAAAGGTGGTGTCAGTTAGGCTTGGGGATTCACACGCTATAAGCTTAATCTTTACTGGAACACAGTTCAGAGATTCGGTCACACATGGCTTGGTTGACTGCGAAGTGGGTGTTGAGGAATGCTAGTTGGGCAAGTGCCGATTCAGCGGTGCGCTCGTAGCCTTGGGTAAAGGTTGGTAGCAATTGGGCAAACTTAGGGAAGCGTGCTTCTAGCCTTCTATCCGACATAAATTCATCAACGAATTCAGGCTCAGACTGTTCAGTTTGATCCAAAAGATCGATCAAACGATCGAGTGCGTAAGATTGAACGAACCGACTGCCCGACAGCTTTTCGCCTCGGTTATAACGAGACATACCCACATAAAGATTGGTTAGAGCCTCACCAATGATCCAATCTTGGGAATTAGTGTCTGTCTCCCCTTTTATTGGTGAAACACAACACTGTGTATCAAATTCATGTTGCTGCCAAACAATACGCCCTTCAGCAAACGGAATGTGCGCTAACTCGTGGGGTTCAAACACTGCAAACTCACAAAAGATTCCGTCAGCGTACAGAACTTTATAGCCATCGACGGTATTTCTCACTGCGTAGTCGATTGAGTGAATATCAGATAGCCAATGCAAACTGTCTAAGAAATACTGCTTGTGCCCTGTTTGCACTATTGCGAAAAAATCGACATCTGAATACTGATCAAGTCGTTCTGTTTCAATACCTACTGAGCCCAATCCCAGCAAAGCATGAGCCTTACCCGATGCTTCCAAAGACTCCCCAATAGCATCTAAACGCTGGAGTAATTTTTCTGGTGTGTTTATGTGTCTTATCTGTATCACTTTGTCCGTCTGCATTGCTCAATCCCTATCAAGTTGAATGCCACTCAACCTAACTGATAGTTAGAACATCTAAGAAGCTTAATTTATAAAATGTGTTAGTACTTCATAAATACCACCACGCGCTTTGATTGAACCTGAAATCGGCAAATGGCTGTCTTTCTTCATCATCAAACGCCCTTTTATAGACTGCTGATAATGCGCTTCCAATACTGATTTCATAGATGGAATGTCAATAAGCTCAGACTCGATGATGCCATTGGTCGCTTGAGTTTCAGGAAACGCCTTGGCTAGATAAGGAGCAAACCTTTGTAGCCTCATGCTCGCATCGTGAATATCTTGTTCGCCTAATCCCACATAAAGCAAACCGCGCTCCAGAGTCGTCACATTTGGGTTAAACCAAACCACTTCTTCCAATGCAATCAATTGTTGAAGCAGTGGGAAGTCCGAGATGAGCTTGTCGATATTTAATACAGTCATGGGTGACTTTTCTGGCTAAGCGCGTACTGCGCAGGTTCAATCATTAGTAAACCTATTTAAACGGTATTTGTGTAATCATTCAATGATCTGTAGGCTAGCCTGTCTTCTCATAAGCAAACAGTAGAACAACCTATGAGCGCCTCTCTTCGTAATAGCATTTTCGTGATGTTAGGGATTCTATTCCTAGCACTTAACCTTCGTGGGCCTTTTACGAGCTTGGCTCCTGTGCTTTCTCAGGTTATGGAAGGCCTCAACCTTACGTCATCGGCTGCAGGCTTCTTAACAGCTTTGCCACTGTTAACTTTTGCCTTATTCTCACCATTAGTCACCAAGATATCCCAACGAATTGGTCTAGAGCCTAGCCTGTTATTAGGCTTAGTTCTGATCACTACGGGTATTACACTGCGCTCTGCTGGGTTAACCCCAACCTTGTATATCGGCACGGTGATGATCGGGCTTGGTATCGCGATTGGTAATGTGTTGTTGCCTGTAGTAGTGAAAGTTAGCTTCCCGACACGCATCGCTACTGTGACTTCTCTGTACATCTTTACGATGGGCATCGGTTCGACGTTAGGCTCAAGTTTGATGGTGCCGTTTTCAAATCTAACCTTATTTACGATCACGGGTTGGCAATTAGCGCTGTTAATGAACTTGGTATTTCCAATATTAGCTTTGATGATCTGGTTGCCTAAAATCAGAAAACGCTCATCTTCGGCCAGCAATAACAAGCAACAAGACAAACCTCTGCCGATGAAACAGATGATTAAAAGCGGCGTAGCGTGGCAAGTAACGTTAGCGCTTGGGCTTAACTCATTTACCTTCTACTCTTTGGCTGGCTGGTTGCCACAGATATTGAACGATCTTGGCTACAGCGAAATCGACGCGGGCTACATTTATGGATTTCTGCAATTTTCGACTATGGTTCCGGGGCTGCTGTTACTGCCGTTCTTAGCCAAAAGTGACAATCAACAATGGCTCATCACTCTATGTGCATCGAGTGTATTTGTTGGATTGATTGGTCTTCTGTATTTGCCTGAGTTTGCGATCTTTTGGGTGGGACTGTTTGGATTAGCCAACTGCTCGACATTTATTATCGCGCTCTCTTTTGTTGGCTTGCGTACATCGAATAGCAGCCAAGCCGCATCATTGTCGGGTATGGCTCAGGGAATCGGTTATGCGTTGGCAGCCACTGGTCCAACGCTGGTGGGTAAGCTTCACGCTCAGACAGATTCTTGGAGTGTGCCGATTCTGTTGATCGCATCTGTTGCCTTTGCGTGCACGATTTTCGCGGCATTGGCAGCACGTGATAAGAAAGTGAGCGTTTAGGCCAAACAGAATGATTATGGCGTCGCGACTTTATTTGCTCGCGACTCTATGGCTGACGACGGTTTTGATGTATTCACTTGGCGACAAACCAAACTTCCCTTTGAAGCGCTGACTAAAACGCCCTTCCGATTGGTAACCGCAAGACTGAGCCAACATCGCCACATTCTGTTGTCCGTTTTGCATCAGATAAAGCGCGTGACTTAACCGAACTTCAGCTAATACCTCTCGATATTGCATACCTTCCAGTTTGAGCTTCCGAATCAATGTCCCTCGGCTCATCGCAAAACGCTCCGCCACCGACTCTAATGGATGCTTCTCGTCTGGTGAATGTGAAAGATAATGGCTGAGCTTTTGGCTAAACGAGACGTTGGCACTGGTAAACAGCCGATGCAATACTCCTTTTTCGGCCAATTGCTGGTACAAGCCCTGCAACCAAAACTGCTGAGTCTCTTTGCTCATGCTCTGTGTATCAAACGAAAACAGCGCATTAAGTGAGTCTTGTAAGTTTCGCTCCGCTTTTACTGTAGGCAGTCCCAGATCATTCGACCGTTCCTCACTTAAATCAAGCATCGCCTGAGAAGGTTGGAATTGAAAGCTGAACACTCGCGACAAGAAGCGCCCTTTGTGGGGCATGTTCTCAAAACTTAGTGAAGCTGATGCCTCACACAATAACAGCTCAGAATGTGAGAGCTCTGCCGCTGAATCTTTCCAAAACAGGCGCTTACTGCCTGTAATGATCTGAATGATACTAGGGGATAGAATCCTCACATTACGCAGCTTCTGTAACTGCTCTGCACGAAAGATCGTCACTTGATATTGATGATTCATCTCATCCCCCTTATTTAATTATTATGTACGTGTATAAGCTTTTAACGTACATAAGCTATCAACGTGTATAAGTTGCGGTCAGTTTCGCTTTGTCTAAAGCCATACTGTTTAACGTGAATCCAACCACTGCCGACGGCGTGTTTTCGTCGAGGTTAAGTTTATCCGTTGGTAATGCCCAAACCGTGAACTGGTAACGGTGCATACCATCTTTTTCTGGAGGACATACGCCACCGTAGCCAACTGTACCGTAATCAATGCGACCTTCTTTGCCACCGACTTTAGAGATGTCGACACCGCGAGGTAGCTCGTTCACAGTTGCAGGGATATCAAACGCAACCCAATGCCAGAAGCCACTTTCAGTCGGTGCATCTGGATCATAAGCTGTGATTGCAAAGCTTTTGGTGCCTGCTGGTGCATCTTTCCACATCAATTGTGGTGATAGGTTCTCGCCGTCACAACCCCAACTTGAGTATTCAAAAGTCTTCGCCATTGGGTGACCTTCTTGAATATCGTTGCTGGTTAATTCGAACGCCTGAGCAGAGCCTGCGGCCAAAATACTGATTGCCAATACTGATTTGATGATGAGTTTCATAATGGTTCCTCTTATTAGGTATGAGCCCAGTATAGTCCCCTCAATCCGCCCAATAATGACAGTAAGTACACAATTATCTAGTTTGTTTCAAATAAATGATACTTACTGTATTTGTACTTTATTATTTAAAAGCATGACCCACTCGACAATTTGTTGTTAAAAGAACACTTGTTGACATTCAGGTTACAAATCGCGCCCAAAACTCTTTAGACTCGCCCCACGACTTTTAACGAGAATGATTGGATGCGCAGGTTTACATTAGCTCTTTGCTTGATCTTTTGGCTCCCAACCCTAGTCAATGCCCAAAGTTTGCAAGATAAGTGGCAAACTCTGTATCAACTGAGCTGGCAATCATCCCCACTCTTAGTATCTCAACAAGAGTTGGCTCAGTATCCGAAAGTTCTGCTCCATGAAAATAGCCGCTATCCTGATTTCAACCAATTCAGTTGGGACGACATCGCAGCGTTAGCGTCAATACAAGATCACTGCCAAGCGATTGAAAGCAGTAACCCTTCATTACATGAAGCCATCGAGTTCGAGCTCGCTCTGTGTCAGCAACAAACATTGGATTCGATTTGGTTTGCAGCACACTCCAAACGTCACCCTGCCGGTGGCAGCTTTGCTGGTCGTTATTTAGCCGCTTACCCAGATGTGACCGAGCAGATACGCCCATTTTTGAGTCTTACCAACCCTCAGCACCCTTTATATAACAAACTAGAAAGCCTAAGTGCACAAGGCAGAGAAGCACTGCTCAATGGATACCGCGCTTGGCAACAAGATGATGTGCTTTGGTTAAGTGGCGAACAAGGCTGGAAAGCTATTCCCTTAGATGTTTGGCAACCTATCGCAGAGCAACAAGAGGTATCTTTGGCAGGTGAAACCTGTACTTTTCGTTACAGTAACGTGTGCTTAAACGAGCCTAGCAATGACAATCTGATCATGAAAACGTTGATCTTTACATTGCTGCTAACGTTGCTTTCCGGGCTCGCTAGAGTCTTATACCTAAGAACAAAACAACGAAAAGAGAGGCAGTTCGTTTTACAGCTTCTTACTCATGAACTGCGCACGCCTATTACTAGCCTAGGCTTAACCGTCGAAATGTTTAGAAATCGCTACGATGACTTTTCTGATGAAACTCAATTTGGGCAAGTTATCTCGTCGGTAACCATTCTGGAAGTAACACTACTCAAGACTTGAAGATGCCTTTTTGGACAGTACAGCAAAACAATCATTTCATTAGCTATCAAATGGTTAATGCAACCAACAATCAACTGCTCTTTTCAGATGCATCCTCTAATGCTTCCTCAAATACAAAAACCAAAATTGATATGAAGGCAGCACACCAATTTACGATGCTCAATCAGTCACAACCTTTTCTTGTTCGTATCACCCTCGGAGACTCGTGGTTAGATGGTGCCAAACAATACCGAGATTGGCGCATCAATAATGACCAGTCTGAAACGCTTGTAGCAAAGCAAAAGCGCAATCCAGATGTGACTAAGTTGATCGGCGCGAGCCACGTTTACCTATTTGGCAAAGACCCATTAAGCATCCAAGATGTGAGTGACTGGTGGGGATTGAAAACATGGTATCTAGAGGGCTCTAAACTCAATGTTTCTGCGGAAGCGAAAAGAGATCTATCGTCACTCTCCAAGGGGAAAGATTGGTTCAGTCAGTACCACAAACAACTATTGTTGGACTCTATTAGCCAGTCATTGCAGGTGTTATATCCTGTTGGTAATCCGACACTCGAAGACAACACGATTAAAGCGCAATATAAAGCAGCACAGGATAAGAAGAACTGGTTGCTAGAGCACGCTTCCCCTTACCTAAACTCGTCAGAGACTTGGGGACAAGCGCTGTCTTCAGACATGGTCGCTAATCTAAATAAGGCAGGCTTAAACAAACTGTGGCTTGGATTCGATAATTGGATGCCAGAATTCTATCAACCTAACGCTGTGGGCCTGGCAAAACAGTCCGGATATCTGGTCGGTACTTACGATTCCTACAACACCGCAATTCCTGCGAAGCTCAATTACAACTGGCTAACCGCTCAATTACCAGAGCCGATGCGTCAAAGTTGTGCGATTGAACTAGCGGGTGGGAGTTTGAAAAAAGGATTTCGTGGAAACGGCTTTTACTTAAACCCGAACTGCCATTTAGAATACGTAAAACAGCGTGCTCAAGACATTATGAGATTCGGCAACTTCAACAGCTTGTTCTTAGATGTTGATGCAACCGCCATGGCACGTGAAGATTACCGCGTCTCTATAGACAGTAATGGCAATACAAACGACGAATCAGACATGCTTTCTGCGTTCAACAACCGAATGAAGTGGCTTAGCGAGCAACCTTCGTTAGTATTAGGCTCTGAAGACGGCAACAGCCTAACAACAAAAGGCATCGCGTTTGCACACGGCTTAGAAACGGTTGGTTTTGGTTGGACAGACAAAGACATGAAAGAGAACCGTCAATCTCCCTATTACTTAGGTCGTTGGTACCCAGACCAAAAGCCCGACTTCTTCTTTAAGCCGGCCGAGGTTAAAGAGCCCTATAAGTCGCTACTGTTTTCGCCTCAATATCGAATTCCACTTTACCAAGCCGTTTTCCATGATGAAGTAATCAATACGCACCATTGGCATTCAGACAGCCTTAAGTTCACTAATGTACAAGCAGAACGTGACTTAACCGCCATGCTGTACAACACACCACCGATGGTTCACTTGACCAGAGATGAAGCTTTATCAAGTTCAAGCCAGAGAATCAAAGCACTCAAACACTATCAAGATGGCTTTGAACCAATGCACGAACAGTTATGGGATAAACAGTTAGTCGATTCCGAATGGTTAGATAAGAGCGGCGATGTTCAACAAACTGAGTTCAGTGACGGGAGTAAGATCATTGCCAATTTTTCAGATCAAACCTTTCATCAGAGAGGCCTTAAAGTCTCGCCGAGCGCTATAAAAGCCGTATTGAGCAACGGACAAACGTTAGAGTGGAAATCAGAGCCTAACTAGTTTGAACGTGCCGTTTTTAAGCCTCACCTTATTCACTATTACGGGTTAGCAGGTAGTGTTGTTAACGAGCAAAAATCCACACCTTTGACACTCAGGTACCAATCCCAATCGACACCTAATTCTCTCTATTTTTGTACAAGAAAATTGGGTGCCGACCACAATTTCAAACACAGATGTTTTCACATAAATCTCAAAAGTGATATCAATGCTTATATTGAATGATAATAATACAAAAGAGATATTTTTGATGAAAAAGACCCTACTCACTTGCTGTGCCCTTCTTGCCTTTTCTTCTTCGGCAATCGCTAATGTTCAGTTTTCGAATCCAGAAGGAGCTTTAGGCGAACCTTCTAATTACTCTCAATACCAAAATGTTTTGTCAGTTTCTGAACTTCAAATTTCAGATCCAAACGGAAAGAAAGGCAACAAAGACTATTTTGCGCTCGATAATAACTACGACGGCATTGTGAACAACAACTTCTATGTCGACAAAGAAAGTGAAGCGCTAGTCTTTACCATGAAGAATGACCACCTGCGCAACGAGCTACGCGTTCAGGAAAACTTCCGCACAGACTTAACAAATGAAACATACACATTAAGTTCGGAGGTGGAGATCATAAAACCTGAAGAGTCGATGAAGAACTCAGACTCTAAGCAAGACGAGATTACATTCCTACAAGTACATAACAAAGGCTTAGATGATCTTGGTACTCACAATGTCCCTCACCCTTTGCTTCGTGTTGTATGGAAACGTGACAATAATGGTATTGAAGGGCATTTCTGGGCAATCATTAAAAACAACGCTGTAATTTGTAAAGGATCGTTCGGCAAGAAAAACCAAGACAAGGAAATGTGCAAATCAGACGTAGCATATTCTCAGTATGATTTAGGCAAAGCACCACAAGGCAAACCAACAGCATTTGATTTAATCGTGGGTGATAAGAAACTTATTGTTGACGTAAACGGTGAACGTAAAGTTGAGCAGGATATTGACTACTGGCGTCACCTATTAAGCTACTTCAAAGCTGGCGTATACAACCAATTTACGAATGGACAAAGTGAAGCTCACTTCTACAAGCTAGAGTACACAGAGAAAAAGAGCTAGTTCGGTACTTAGCCTACAACTACATTAGCAATCAGAAAAAAACGAACTTGTTAACAAGTTCGTTTTTCTCTTTTCAATGTTATTGGTCATTGTCAATGAATTACAACTAATCAACAGTTAGGCAGCCGATTCCTTCTGTTGCTCCCAATACAATATGCCTTTATTTCGTTATTTGATTGGCTCTATTTTGAAAAGCAGTCAGTAGATAGTCGATAAAGACCTTCTTACGTTTCGGCATCAACTGCCTGTCTGCATACACTAGGCTTACTGAAACTTCCGGCATCTCATATTCAGGTAGCAAACGAATCAACTTGCCTGTCTTGAAGTGCTCACGACAAATGAATTCAGGAAGCACCGCCAAGCCGAGCCCATCTACACAAGCTGTTAGGCATGCCGTGATGGTATTCACCCGTAACTGACACGGCAGATCGATCAAAATCGACTCACCGCCTTCTAATTGTAAATGCCACTTGGGTAGACGCGCGGCCTTGTTCACCACCTCAATCATTCTGAATGGCGGTTCAAGATCATCGGGTGAAGAGACGTCATCGAACTGCTCTAAATACTCAGGGCTGGCTGCCAATACACGCTTTGATGTTGTGAGGTAGCGAGAAACCAAGCTCGAGTCCACTAGCTCACCAATTTGTGCGTAAAGATCGATACCCTCCGCAATGATGTCGACTTCTCGATTCGACAGTTCTAAGTTCAAAGTCACGTTAGGGTGCTCTTTTAGGAAGCTGTGGATGTATTTGGCTAATACTTGATGCCCCAATTCGACAGGCAACACAACATTCAACTGCCCTCGGATCAAATCCTGATTGGCTGAAACCTCTAGCTCAGCTTGGTTCATGATCTCTTGCATCTGCATGCTCGACTGATAAAAGCGCTCACCCTCTGGCGTTAAGACTAAACTTCGTGTCGAACGAGTGATCAACCTCACACCTAGATGCTGTTCCAGCTCGTCTAGCTTTCGGCTGACGGTCGACTTGGTCATGTTCAATGCTTCAGCTGCGTGCGTGAAACTCCCACAATCAACAACTTGTGTAAAAACAGTCACAGCATTTAAGTCCATCGTACTTCTCCCAAAGCGCCATTAGTTAGATTTTTGCAACAGTGTTTCCCTTTTTTCCTATCTTATCAATCAATCGAATTCATTTACAATTCGTTACATCTAAATAAAAACAAAATGAGAAAGAAAAAATGACAGAGAACAACAACGCTTCGCAAACAGTAAGCACAAAAAAACGTAAAAAAGCTCCGCTTATTGCTACTGCGATCATGCTGTCATTGGGTTTAGCCGGTGCTGGATACTGGTACGGCTATGGCCAGTACTTTGAATCTACCGACAATGCCTACCTACAAGGCGACATCACGAATATTAGCCCTAAGGTCTCTGGCTATATTGTTAAGTCTTATGTGAGTGATAACCAATCGGTTAAAGAAGGTGATTTGCTAGTTCAAATCGATGACCGTGATTACCAGTCAGCACTCGCTCAAGCAAACGCCCATTTAAGCGTCGTGCAATCAGACGTCAAAAATCTAGTGGCACAACAAACGTTACAACGTAGCAAGATCAATCAAGCAGAAAGCCGCGTTGATTCTGCACAAGCTGAATACGAACGCGCGATTCAACAAGTGGTACGTTCTCGTAGCTTACTAAAGCGTAACTACGCGTCTCAAGATGAAGTCGATAGCATGGTTGCACAACAAAAAGTAACTCAGGCAGATTTAGAAGAAGCAAAAGCAAACCTCGTTGCAACCAATGACCAATTAACCGTTATCGCTAGTGAGATTGAGCAAGCAAATGCATCCGTGACCGAAGCTCAAGCCCAGAGAGATCAAGCACAGCTTAACCTTGATTACACCAAAGTTTACGCGCCAGCAGATGGCGTGATTGGTAAACGCAGCGTACGTGAAGGCTTGCTGATTCAAGCAGGCGCACCACTGATGAGCTTGGTACCAAACAACCAAGTGTGGATTGAAGCCAACTTCAAAGAGACACAGCTAAGTGGTATTCACAAAGGTCAGACGGTTGAAGTAGAGCTGGATGCGTTCCCGGGGCAGCCTCTTGAAGGTGTGGTAGACAGTTTCTCCCCTGCGACTGGCGCTAAATTTGCGCTCCTACCACCAGAAAACGCGACCGGTAACTTCACTAAAATCGTTCAACGTGTACCGGTTAAAATTACTATTCCAGATCAGCAAGAGTTGAAAGGTCGACTGCTTCCTGGTTTGTCTGTGGTAGCGACCATCGATAAACGAGGCTAGACCATGAGTAACGCTGGTGTTGTCACCCAAACAAATGATGATGACGAGGTTTCGAGACGCCATTGGATCGCCCTATTTGGCGGCTTGATTGGCGCGTTTATGGCGATCTTGGATATTCAGATCACCAACTCGTCTCTCAAAGATATTCAAGGTGCGCTATCAGCCACCTTGGATGAAAGCTCGTGGATCTCTACGTCTTACCTAGTCGCAGAGATGATCGCTATCCCACTCAGTGGTTGGCTTTCTAAAGCGCTCGGTAAACGCCGTTATATCACGTGGACGACAGCCATTTTCACCATTTCATCTTTGTTGTGTTCGTTCTCTTGGAACATGACCTCGATGATCGTTTTCCGCGCGATGCAAGGCTTCAGTGGTGGTGCTCTAATCCCGCTTGCTTTCTCGCTGGTGATTCAGTTATTGCCGGTCAACAAGCGTGCTGTGGGTATGGCACTGTTTGGTGTAACCGCGACCTTTGCTCCATCGATTGGCCCTACCTTTGGTGGCTGGCTGACGGAGAACTTCTCGTGGCACTATATTTTCTACATCAATATTCCGCCAGCTTTGCTTGTGATCACCATGATCCGATATGGCTTGGACGATGAAAAGCTCGACCTTGGCACGCTGAAAAAAGCCGATTGGTTTGGTATCGCCACCATGGCATTAGGGCTAGGTTGTTTGGAAGTGGTGTTAGAAGAAGGTAACCGTGAAGAGTGGTTCAGTTCGAGCTTTATTATTGGCTTGAGTATCGTGTCGGCGGTGAGTTTGGTTTACTTCGTGATAAACGAACTCCAACACAAGAAGCCATTGGTTAACCTGCGGCTATTGCGGGATGGGCAATTTGCGATGTCTTGTATCGCCTATTTGATTCTAGGAATGGCATTGCTCGGCTCTATCTATGTTCTACCGATGTATCTCACTCAAATTCAGCAATATAACGCGATGGAAATTGGTGAAGTGCTAATGTGGATGGGTTTCCCACAGCTTCTGATATTCCCAATTGTGCCAAAGCTAACACAGATCATTAAGCCTAAGTACTTGGTTACCTTTGGCTTCGCGATGTTCGGTTTTAGTTGTTACGTAAATACACACATGACAATCGATTTTGGCGGGCAACAGCTGATTTTATCTATGGTTCTGCGTGCTATTGGTAGTCCGTTCATCATGGTTCCGCTGTCTTTGGTTGCCATGAAGAACATCAGCAAAATGGACACGCCAGACGCATCAACGTTAACCAACGTAATGCGGAACTTAGGGGGCGCTTTCAGCATCGCGATTATCGCTACGCTATTGGATAACAAAACCCGTGAGCACTTAGCACACATCAAGGAGTCGCTACCTTCAGTGAGTCAACTTGGTTGGCAGACGCTTCAGCAACAACAAGCGTTTTTCATTCAGTCAGGAAGTGATGCCGCAACTGCGATGCAACAAGCACAAGCAAGTTTGCTCGGCACAATGCAACGTGACGCAGCCATCATGGCTTACAACGATGTGTTCTTAATGATGACGGCGTTCTTGGCTCTAGCGGCAGTATTGATTCTAAACATGCGTGATTAACGCTAGAGTTTCGGTAAATAAAACTTCAAGCAAAGAACAACATTTCGAATAAAAACTCGAACAATAAAACAGAGAGGTGAGCTTATCGGCTTGCCTCTTTTTTATTTCTAAAACACGTATAACCCCACTAAAATCAGGTAAAAGTCACCTGCGTTTGAAGGCTTTCATAAATGTTATCTAATACTCTTTAATTACCAATAGTTTATTGAGTGTTTGTATGTGATATAGGCACCTTGACAATGTGCAACTTGACACCTAAATTAAAAAATAACATTTGGTATTAAGGAAAATGGATTTGACCTTACCAACAGACCTTCGAATTTTGATCGTCGACGACTCTAAAAGCGCAACAATACTTATTAAGCAGCAACTGGCTAGTTTGGGAGTTTCGCGCGACTGTATTTTTATTGCGACCGACTATCGAAAAGCCATTAAAGCGGTCGAGACACACTCTTTTCATGTACTCCTCATTGACTACCACTTAGAACAGTCTTTTACTGGCTTTGAGCTGTTGGGCATTCTGTATCGAAACCGCCTCATCGATCATACTGTGGCGACAATCTTGCTCTCTGGGGATATGCGTCAGGAAACAGTATTAACCGCCCTTTCAGGTGAAGCACACCACTTCGTTTCTAAACCGATTAATACTCAAACGTTGGGTAAAAAGATCCAAAGTGCCGTGTCCGTTTCAAAGAAACTCACCCAACTGAATGATTTGTATCCCATTGCCAGTCAAGAGAGATTAGCTCAAGCTTTGGCGATCTCCCCTAATGGTACTAGCGTTCAGTTCGAAGCGACATTGATTGAACATTTAATTGCAGGTAAGAAATGGCAGTTACTCTCTAGCGTCATTAACAACTCCAAAACCAACATGCACCCAACCAAATTGGTGGCTGAGGCGCTGATTCTCGACAGCTTAGGCAAGCCAAATTTAGCCATAGATAAGCTCCACAATTTTCTAATAGCACAGCCACTCTCATTGAGCGTGATTGACTGCTTAAGCTGTATCTATGAAAAACATAAAATGCTGCTGCCTGCTCTTAAATTAGCGATTCGTGCATTTGAGATGACTCCCAGCATCAGCCATCGTGCAATCAGGGCCATCGACTTAGCTGAGAACGCAGATAACACACATATGATCATAAAGTTAGGTGAGATGTATGCAACCCACATTTCAGCTGCTGACATTGATGTCATCCATTCCATTGGTGCGCACTTTAATTCCTTAAAAGCAACGTATCAGCGCGAGACGCAACTAAAGTACAAACGTATTTTGCTTGAGCACGCCAACCAATTCACCGAGTTGGTAAACCTGAAACTTCCGGTAAAACAACAGCAGCAAGTTTTGGCCAGCCTTGCCCTATTTCAGAGCAGCATATTGCTCATCGAAAATAGCCCTCAGATTGCCCACAAAAAAGTGATTAGAGCTTCGACACTGTTAGCGAACAATTTCCACAGCCAACCGACTTATTTGCTCACTCAGTTATTACCCATGCTCGCCCACTTTGGTGAGTACTCTCTTTATCATTTAACAGTGGAATGTCTCAAATCTCGTGGAGAAGCCATAAATCACCAACTTGAGTCCAAAAATGTCGACCCTTCAACGTGTATAAACATTGAAAATTTGGGTTCGATCCAAGAAATAAAGGACTACATTCACAGTTACCCATATTCAGTTGCCGCCAAACTTGACTATATATACGCCGTCAATAAAGCTCATATAGATGAGAAACTTAGCGACGACTATCTAGAAGAAATCTTACAGTTAGAACTTCCTCCAAAATGGAATCAATGGATTAGTGATTCATCAAGGTATGGTTTTTCCACTAAGCCGCCTAGCCCATTTTCAACATTCAGCCGACAGGAGTCCACATGCTAGACTTTGATGCTTTAAACGCCTATTTAGACAATGACAGAGACGTCATTTACGCCGTTTTGTCTACATATCAAGAAGACCATGGCAATTCGCTACAAGAGATCGAAGAGTTGGTTCAACAACAAGATTGGGGCAAGCTTCATTTTACCGTGCACACCTTAAAAGGCATTTTAGCCAGCTTTGGTGAAGAAACGGCCACAGTTGCATTGGAAAGAGTAGAACAAAACACACTCAATAAGCTTGCGCCGCAAGATGATGATCTTTCGGTTATCTACAGCGAAATAAAGATCATTAATCAGCAAATCGATGAGGTTCTTAGCACTTATTAGTCGATAGAATTAAAACGTGCATGGCGATACTTAACAGCCGACACAGCTAAAAGAGTTGAGGTGCTTGGAAACATTGAACCTCGACTCTTAACATTTTTCTCATCATTTCTCCTCTCAATTATAGTTCTAACCCACACCTATAAATTCACGTCATTTATCTAAATAAACCGATGTATAACACATGCTTTATAAACTATCCGTCTTAATGTTTTAAACGAAAAACCAACACACTTGATGAGATGCAAAATAGTTAAATATTTGTAGATCTTTTTGTGACATAAACATACGAAATTGCATTTTATTTATTGGTAAAGAAGAAATTGTTATCTACACTCTAATGAAACCAAGCGTTAATCACTTGGTGGCATAATAAAAAAACTAAAACGTTCAGTCGGCTAGATAAGGACAAGGAAATGAACAACGATAGTTTTGCTGCGTTTCAGGGGCTCACGGATGAAACACCCATTACCGAATCATTTTCTACCAGTGCAGACCCTTATGCTCATTATCTGAAAGATATTGTTGGCATTGATCTGCTGTCGCGTGAAGATGAGGTGTATTACGCAAAATTGAATCGCGCGGGTGATAAAAAAGCGCGTGATGTCATGATCGAATCAAACCTGCGCCTTGTTGTGAAAATCGCAAAGAGTTACCTAAAACGTAAAGGCAATAATTTCACCCTGCTCGACCTGATCGAGGAAGGCAACATTGGCTTGATTAAGGCCATCGACAAATACGATCCAGAACCAGGCTATCGTTTTTCAACCTATGCTGTTTGGTGGATCCGCGAAAACATTGAAGCCGCACTCATGAACACGGGTCGAACCGTTCGATTGCCAGCCCACGTGTGTAAAGAAATAAACAGCCTCGCCTCAAAAAAGCTCGATGCAAGCAAAAAAATGAGTAAAGAGGTTTCAATTTCTGAGCTATCAGACAGTTCAGGTGTAAAGGCCGAACGCGTCGATCAACTGGTGGCGTTAAGCGGGTTTATTGACGTGACGACAACGGTTGGAACTAGCCATGCGCCTATGGTGCTTGATCAATGCGAAAGTGAATATATCCCAGACCCTCAACAAGATTGTGAGGATCAATCCTTTACCCAAGCTCTAGAACAAATCATCTATACACTTCCTCCAAAATTACAAAAGGTGCTCATCCACCGTTTTGGTTTCTTTGATAACAAGGTGAAAACGCTGTCTGAGGTCGGACAAATGTTGGATGTGAATGTTTCTAATGAACGTGTTAGACAAATGCAGAAAGAAGCGGTCGAAAGAATTCAAAAACGACTCAAATTTGATGGTTGGGTGTAAGTCGTAACCCAGTTGAGAATTAGTTGAAAATAACGTTAAGCCAAAACAAAGACCTTTAGGGTGAGCCTCCAAGCTTGCCCTTTTTGTTTGCTGATTCGTTAGAAAAATAAAAAGATCGTAAGCACACGAACCCTAAGTCGCTAATCCCTAATGCCTAATGAAAAATGCCTAATGAAAAATGACAAATGCCACACCATTAACTTACCTTAAAGAAGTGACTCGCTCACTGCGCAAAATGAGATAATTGATATAAGTGGTTTCAAGACAATCTTGTTCCCACACTGATAAAATCCGTTTAGCCGCAAAATAATAATCTTTGTTTCTCAACAACATCCCAACGGTGCGGCTAAGCTTTTCAAATCGAACGTGATCGCTCGCAGAGATGTAGTCATCGTCACTTTCAATAATGGGCGCTAAACCATCAGCAAACCAATTATTCAATATTTCTCGCATCTCTAATTCAGACTCAGGCACATCCACACTCGACAACTCTCGATGTTGAGGCGGTGGCACTATGTACTTCGACGCTTGCGGTGAACTGACATAACGATACATGTCGTCCCTCCTGTCTAACGGACCCTTCTAATAATTAAGGACATATTTACCTGTTCTCAAGTTTATTTAGCGAAACAAAAAAATAAATAACAAAAGCCATGTATCAATAACTCTACATGGCTTTAATGAGGGCAACTTTACGCTGCCCTATCTACTTGTCGGTTTAGACTAAATGTCGGTTCAGACTAAAACCAAGCCCTCTCGATTAAATCGAGCTTTGGTCGAAGTCGTTGCCTTGATCGGTTCCAGTTTGAGAATCTGAATCAAAGCTTCCAGAGTCATCCGTGAAGTCAACACCTTGATCTTGACCACCTGAACTTGTCCAGTCGCTGCCTCCAGATTCCATACCCGCCATGTCTGGTTGCTGCTCTTGAGTAGAACCTTGCATGGTGTATTGATCATCGACCTCAACCTCAACAGAACCGCTAGCACCGTCTATTGAACTACCCAATTCGTCGTAACCTTGGAATTGGATCTCGCTAGTACCTTCATAACCTTCTGGAAGTTCAACGGATACAGGCTGCTCTAGGTTGCCACTGATTGTGAAGCTACCATCACCGTTATCCAGTGCGTTGTTCACAGTAGCGCCCTCAGGTAAGCCAGACATATCAGCGTAATCAACCGATTCGTTACCACTCACCTCATCTGGAATCGAGATAGAGATAGTATCGCCCGGTGCCGCGGTTACATCTGCTGTGCTGCCTTCAGCTTCAGCATCTTGAGCTTGGTCATCAGCTTGTTGAGCCACATCTACTTGTTGCTCTTCTGTTGCTTGAGCAGCTTGTACTTGTGGTTCATCACTTTGTACTGAATCATCTTCAACTTGGATGCTTAAGCTGTGACTTGATACTTCACCCCCGTCGTTAACTTCAACATTCATCGCTAAATTGCCATCGAAGTCTTCGTTCGGCCAGTAAGTCCACTCACCTTCACCAGATTGAGCAAAGAAGCCAGCATCGTTCGCGTCTGCAACATCAACAACCTGTGCAGAATCACTCACGCCCAACTCATCCACCAGCTGTGCATCCGTGATAGTTAGTGAACCATCATCAGCTAAGGTATAACCTTCGCTCGCCGCTGTTTCATCGCCACTTTGGATATCCACATTGAAGAAGCTTTCGATGCGATTTTCGCCATCGGTCGCGATAAACCCAACTTGAACATCGCCGGTGTAGTCTTCAGCAGGAGTGAATTGATAGTTACCTTGGTTATCGCTCTCAATTACGCCCTGACCTTCCATCAAGCTTACTGACTCAATGCTCAAGCTATCGCCTTCTGCATCGCTCAGATTCGCTAACATGTCTTCATCAGTGAACGACAAGGTTGCATCCGCTGCGATTTCCGTCGTTGTGATGCTGTTAACTTCTGGTGCTGCATTCTCTTGCGAGTCGCCTTCTTTCACGACCACGCCAGTTTGCTCATCATGAAGCACGCCATCTTTATCAACCACGTAAGCTATATCTGCTTCGCCAGTGAAGCCTGGTGCTGGTGTGAAGGTCCAAGTGCCATCGCCATTATCGACAATCTCACCTTGGCTGCGGTCGGCAAGATGAACCAGTTTCACTTCATCATCACTGTCAGCATCCACATTCTCAGCCAAACCGATTAGGTCGTCCGCCGTTAGGATGATGGAATCACCCGCTACGGTTTCGAAATCACCAGAATCGATGCCATCTTCAAACGCTTCCGGCTCATCTCCGTAATCAACCGTTGTTGCGCTAACCGTTACGAAGAACTCACCATGGAAGTCTTCAGGAGGCGTCATTTGAATGTTTGAGATATCCCAGTCGAACAGGTCGATGTATTGACCCGGCTCGGTGATCATCACGGTATTCACACCATCTGTTACCTCGAATCCAACAGGGAAACCTGTCATCACCAAGTTACTTAGTGTTTCTGAATCATCGACTAGGCCAACGTTCAGTCCCAAGTGACCCGTTTCATCTTCGCCGAAGACTAATGGACCGTCATGGTCAGTTGAAATAACCGCGCCATCTGCGACAGGACGTACGTACACAGGAACATCGAGAACCGTTTCGAACTCACCGTCACTCACGACAACTTGTAGGTCAGAAACACCCGCAAAGTCGCCTGTTGGTGTGAATGTCCAAGTACCATCACCGTTGTCTGTAACTTCTCCGCCATCTTCACCGTCTGCGGTGATAATGCGAGAAACAACAAGGTCTGCGGTATCAATGTCACCGAACAAGTTCATCAAGTCGCCAGCATCGAAGGTGAACGCGCCATCTTCGTTGGTGGTCATCATTGCGTTGCCGACGTTGAATGGTGCGTCGTTAACCGGAATGACATCCACATTCAGCGAGCCATCAACCACTTCTTCACCGTCAGTCGCTTGATAACCGAGTTCTACTAAGCCATTGAAGTCTTGAGTAGTCACTAAGTGATACATGCCGTCTGGTTGCTGAGTTAAGGTCGCGTTCGCTGGAGCTCGAACTGTGATGCTCTCAATGCTGATCTCGTCGCCATCAAGGTCTGTCACTTGACCCGCGATGTATGCAGGGTCAATCACCATGACCACATCTTCTTCGCCTTGCATCTCAATCATTGGTGCTTCAGGTGCATCATTCACTGGCGTGACATCGATGTTGCCGTCGACTGAAATTGTCTCTTGGCCATCGCTAACGTTAAACGTCATTGGCACATCGCCATTGAAGTTTTCGTTTGGTGTAAATGACCAAGTACCATCTTCGTTATCTAGCAACTCACCCAAGCTAGGGTCGATTTGTAGACCAGAAGCCGACAGCTCGTCTGCGGTGTTATCGATGTCGGTAGCTTGAGCTAACAACATGTCTTGTGTGATAAGAATGGTGCTGTCTTCGGCTGTGGTTAGTTTCACATCCTCAGATTCAGGTCCATCGTTCACAGCCAGAACTTCGATTCCAGCCGTTGTTGTTGCAGTTGCACCGTCATCATCGGTCACAACCACATCTAGGCTGATATCACCATTAAAGTTCTCGCTTGGCGTGAAGGTCACAGACCCATTATCGTTTTGAATCAAGGTGCCGTCAGAGCCTGAGTAAGTCACGCTTTCAAGCGACACTTCGCCATCAACGTCAGAGCTATTAGCAATTAACTGCTCAGGGCTGATTGTGATGGTGCCATCTTCGTTCATTTGGTAAGACGTAGAACCCGCTACTGGCGCATCGTTAACATCCGTTACCGTCACACCAATATTCGCATCGACTGTCTCAGTGCCATCAGTCACTGTGAAGCCAAGGTTTACATCGCCATTGAAGTTCTCGTTCGGAGCAAAGCTATAAGTGCCGTCACCGTTGTCAGTGAACACACCCTCTGCACCCGTGTAAGACACATCCGAGATAGACAAGTCATCGCCGTCAATGTCTGCAGCACCTGCTAGTAGGTCTGCATCCGTGAAGATTAGCGTTCCATCTTCCTCAACAGTAAAGTTTTGGTCTTCTGCTGTTGGTAGGTCATTGACTGGGTTAACCGTTAGGTCGACTCCAGCTTGAACAGTTTCAAGGCCATCTGACACATCGAAGCTCAAATCAATGTCACCGTTGAAATCAGCATCCGGAGTGATAGTAAATGAACCATCTTCGTTCGCTGTTACGGTCGCATTGTCACCTGCAGATAGGTTGCTTGCGGTTAGTGCATCACCATCAACATCGGATGCGTTAGCCAGCAACTGCTCTTGAGATAGCGTAATTGAACCGTCTTCATCAACCGAGTAAGCCACGTTTCCGGCCACTGGTGCGTCGTTAACTGCAATAACTTCAATACCAGCGGTAGTCTGAGCCGTTGCACCGTCGTCATCAATAACCGTCACATCAAGGTTGATGTCGCCGTTAAAGTTTTCGTTTGGTGCGAACGTTACCGACCCATCTTCATTTTGAACCAAGATACCGTCTGCACCTGAGTAGCTCACGCTATCAAGCGACACTTCACCGTCCACATCGGAGCTATTAGCAATCAACTGCTCAGGGCTCAATGTGATGGTGCCATCTTCGTTCATTTGGTAAGACGTTGCGCCTGCCACTGGTGCATCGTTAACGTCTGTTACCGTTACGTCAATGTTAGCATCGACCGTCTCTGTACCGTCAGATACTGAGAAGTCTAGGCTTACGTCACCGTTGAAGTTCTCGTTCGGTGCAAAGGTGTAGGTTCCATCGCCATTGTCGGTAAACACACCCTCTGCGCCAGTGTAAGACACGTCGGCAACTGAAAGCTCATCACCATCAATATCAGAAGCACCTGCTAGTAGTTGCTCGTCCGTAAAGGTAAGCGAACCGTCTTCTTCAATGGTGTAAGCGACATCTTCTACAACTGCGATGTCATTCACTGGATTCACAGTAAGGTCAGCCGTTGCAACAACCGTTTCAGTACCATCAGAAAGGTCGAAGCTTAGGTCAATATCGCCATTAAAGTCAGCATCCGGGGTAATGGTAAATGAACCATCATCGTTTGCCGTAACGGTCGCGTTATCACCGGCGGTTAGGTTGGCAGCGGTAAGATCATCGCCGTCCACATCCGATGCTTGAGCAAGCAGCTGCTCTTGGCTTAGTGTGATTGAACCATCTTCATCCACTGAGTAAGCCAAGTCACCTGACACTGGCGCGTCGTTAACCGCGATAACTTCAATACCCGCAGTGGTTTCAGCCGTTGCACCCTCTTCATCAGCAACGGTGACATCTAGGCTGACATTGCCGTTGAAGTTTTCATTTGGTGCGAAGCTGTAAGTACCATCACCATTGTCAGTAAAGATACCGTCTGCGCCTGAGTAGGAAACGTCGCTAACGGATACATCACCTTCAATGTCTGAGCTGTTCGCAAGAAGCTGTGCTTCAGAGATGGTAATCACGTTATCTTCGTCAACGCTGTAGGTCGTTGAACCTGCAACTGGCAAGTCATTAACGGCAATGACGTCGATACCTGCGGTTGTTTCAGCGGTTGCGCCATCTTCATCCATAACAGAGACATCAAGACTGATGTCACCGTTAAAGTTTTCGTTTGGAGCAAAGGTGTAAGTACCATCACCATTATCAGTGAATACACCATCAGTGCCGCTGTAGCTTACATCGCTGACAAACACTTCCCCTTCAACGTCCGAGCTGTTCGCCAGAAGTTGTGCATCGCTTAGGGTAATACTGCCGTCTTCTTCAACGCTGTAAGAGGTTGTGCCTGTAACCGGTACGTCGTTGATTGGAACCACTTGAACATCAATATTCGCCGATACAACATCTGTACCATCACTCACATCGTAAGTTAGGTCGACATTACCATTGAAGTTCTCGTTTGGAGCAAAGGTATAAGTACCGTCGCCGTTATCCGTGAACACACCGTCTGTACCTTCGTAGTTAACCGACTCGACAGAAAGGTCATCGCCATCAATATCCGTTGCACCAGCCAATAGCTGTTCATCGGTAAAGGTCAGCGAACCATCTTCATTAATGGTGTAGTCGTGGTCGTAAATTACAGAAAGGTCGTTAACTGCTGTTACGGTCACGTCTAGTTCCGCTGGAGTAACCCCACCGTTGCCATCGTCTACGTTGTAGCTAATCGAGAATTCACCATTGAAGTTCTCTTCCGGTGTAATGGTGTAAGTACCATCACCATTGTCAGTGATAAGAGCGTTCTCAATGGAAACATCTCCAACACTTGGTTCGTTACCACCCGTTTCACCAGAATCATCACCTTCCTCGCCGGTTAGCAATTCAGAGATATCAATGCCGTTTTCATTCGCGAGCGCTTCTTCTGCCGTTGGTAAATCAAACGCATTCTCGCTGCCTACATCTTGGCTTGGAACAATAACGCCGTTCACGATATCAAATACATGCCAGTGGTCACCCGATGGGCTTTCAGATAAATCAGGGCTAAAGGTTTCAACCAATGTATCGCCAACAAATACCTGAACCTGTACATCTTCAACACCATCTACATCCCAACTTCTGCTGGTGTAGTTGTGTACTGAATAGTGCATGTCAGCATCTTGATAATTTGGAATAGTGATGGTTTCAGGACCACCGCCATTCGTGTCATCTACATCTTGCTGAACGACATTACCTTCACCCAAATCATGGCTCATGTCGCGATAGTAAATATGGTCTAGCTCACTGCCATTCTCTGTATCGTAGAGCCATAGGTGGTTGTCCATATCACGTGGACTGTCACCCCATGTGACCACGATACGCATATCTGTTTCTTCAAGGACTTCAGATATTGCAGTCACGCCACCATTGGTATCTTCGCCTGCTGGAACTAGGAAGCTGCTAGTAATTGAGCCTTCTTGTTCAATCGTAACGGTACCTTGGTCAACAACTGGACCGCTCACAGAGTAGTTACCAGATTGATCCGTCTCCGCTGTGTAAGAATGACCTGCGTTGTCGGTTAGCGTAACATCCGCACCTGCGATTGGATTGCCAGTTTCAGCATCCAACACTGTACCGGTTACGGTTGTTTCATCGCCCTGCTCTCCGATAATTGCGGTCATGTCATCGTCTTCGATGTCAGTCGCGAATTGTAGGAGCTCTTCTTGAGTAATGGTGTATGAACCGTCTTCTTCAATGGTTATCGCCACATCAGCAGAAACAATTGGCGCGTCGTTAACTGGGTCAACGGTTAAGCCTAAGTTAGCGGCAATTGGTGTGTCGCCATCGCTGATGCTGTAGGCAACATCGATGTAGCCATTGAAGTTTTCGCTTGGAGTGATTGAGAACGTGCCATCGCCATTGTCGACAATCGTTGCATCGTCGCCCACTAAGGTTAAGTCGGAAGCGACAAGGTCATCGCCCTCAATATCAGCGGCATTCGCAAGTAACTGCTCCTGCGTGATAGTGATGACATTATCTTCATCAACGTTCGCATAAACATCAGATGTCGTTGGCAAGTCGTTGACTGGGTTTACCGTCAGATCGGCGTTCGCCACAATCGACTCGGTGCCGTCCGAAATATCAAAGCTTAGGTCGATATCGCCATTGAAGTTCGCATCTGGCGTTACCGTAAAGGTGCCATCGCCATTATCAACAACGGTTGCATTATCGCCTGCGCTTAAGTTGCTTGCGGTCAGATCATCGCCATCCACATCAGATGCTTGAGACAGCAACTGCTCTTGAGTCAGAGTAATCGAACCATCTTCATCAATGCTGTATGCCAAGTCACCCGATACTGGTGGATCATTAATTGGAAGAACATCAATACTTGCGCTGGTGGCTACTGTCGCACCGTCTTCATCTGTCACCACTACATCGAGGCTAACATCGCCATCGAAGTTTGCGTTCGGTGCAAAGCTGAATGTGCCGTTGCCGTTGTCAGTAAAGATACCGTCAGCGCCTGTGTAAGTAACACTATCAATCGCCACTTCACCTTCAATATCAGAAGAGTTCGCCAACAGTTGCTCTGCACTGATGGTGATAACTTCATCTTCGTTGACTGAGTAGCTGGTTGAGCCTGCGATTGGCGGATCGTTCACCTCAAGTACGGTGATTCCCGCGGTGGTCGCTTCTGTTGCCCCTTCTTCATCGGTAACAACAACCGCTAAGCTCACATCACCATTGAAGTTCTCGTTTGGCGAGAAGGTGTAAGTGCCGTCACCGTTGTCTTCGAACACACCGTCACTGCCAGTGTAAGTCACGCTATCAATCGCAACCTCACCTTCAATATCTGAAGAGTTGGCTAATAGCTGTTCGTTACTGATCGTGATTGAGTTGTCTTCATGCACAGTGTAAGACGTGCTACCCGCCACTGGTGGATCGTTCTCAGGCGTCACGCTCACATCAATGTTGGCTTGAACCGTATCCGTGCCATCTGACACATCAAAGCTGAAGTTCACATCACCATTGAAGTTCTCGTTTGGCGCAAAGCTGTAGCTTCCGTCACCATTGTCGGTAAGCACACCATCAGCACCAGTGTATGTCACACCTTCGACTGTTAGGTCATCACCTTCAACATCCGTCGCACCCGTTAACAGGTCAGCGTCAGTGAAGTTAAGAACCCCATCTTCACCAATAGTGAATGCTTGGTCTTGTGGCTCTGGCGCATCATTGACAGGTGTTACCGTCAAGTCTAGGCCAGCAGCGACCATGTCCTCTCCATCGGTGACATCGTAACTAAATTCGATATTACCGTTGAAGTTTTCACTCGGTGTAATGGTGAAACTGCCATCGTCGTTCATTTGAACGGTCGCATTTTCATCATTGGTGGTTAGGTTGATTGCTGATAGGTCATCACCATCAATGTCGACAGCGTGCTCTAGCAACTGCTCTTGAGTTAGCGTGATGCTGTTATCTTCGGCTGTAACGGCACTAATATCACCGTCAACTTCTGGAGCATCGTTCGCAGGTGAGATGTGAATCGTCACGTCTTGCGTAGCTGTTGCGGTTGTACCGGTATCAACATCTGTTGATGTTGCATTCACAGTTAGAACCACATCACCATTGAAGTCACCTGAAGGGATAAACTCTAGCCCTTCTAGCTCGCCTGGTTGCAATGACCAAGTGCCATCACCGTTATCGGTACCTGCAGAAAGCGAGCTGCCTTCTGGCACGTCTTCAATCAAGATAGCAAGGTTTTCTGAGCCATCGGTATCTGTTAGAGCTGCATCAATATCAAGTGGTACAGGTGTGTCTTCAGTACCAATGATTTGGTAATCCGCGTCAGACACTGTGATTTCGATGTTGTCGATACCAAACGCCTCGTCATCGACGCTTTGATTCAGGGTTGAACCGAAGCCAAGTTCAAGTTGGCCGTCTTCTACTGGTACCGTTAGGTTGATTTGATGTGCTTGGTCATTCCAACCACTGAAGCCCTCACCTTGCGATACGCCGTGAACCACTTCGCCGACTTCATTTCCTTCTGAATCGTAAAGCGTTGTTGTGCCATCTTGAGTACGGAACGCAGAATTATCTAATGTCGTTAGCTCTTCGCCGCCGACAAAGATTTGGAACGACTCACCATCCCAAGAATCAATTTCGTAGAAGTTGAACGAGATATTAACTTCGCTCACATCACTTGGAATGTCGTAAGTTTTGCTGACGGCTTCATCACCGCCCGTTCCACCAATACGACCTAGCATGTCACCCGACTCGAAGCCTTGAGAGCTTTCTGTGCCTGTATTCCAACCGTTTGAGCCAGACTCGAAGTTGTCTGAAGCAATCACTAGGTCAGAAGCAATCGACAGCTCTGGCATATCAACCACAGATTGAACATCAATCGTCGCTTCTGCTGGTACTGTCGCGGTACCGTCATTCACGTCGAACGTCACATTCACATTGCCGTCGAAGTTTTCATTCGGTGCGAATGTGTAAGTGCCGTCGCCGTTATCAACCAAAGTACCGCTATCTGAAGCCACATTTTCAACCGATAGGTTATCACCATCAATGTCGCCCGCATTTTGCAGCAGTTGTTCTTCTGTGAAGGTAAAGCTGGTGTCTTCTTGAGTCACAAATTGTGGCTCACCGACTGTTGGCAGGTCATTAACTGGGTTAACCGTTAGGTCAGCCGTTGCTTGAAGCGTCGCATCGCCATCGGTAATGTCGAAGTTCAAATCAATGTCGCCATTGAAGTTAGCATCTGGCGTGATAGTGAAACTACCATCATCGTTTGCTGTAACTGTCGCATCACCACCAACGGTTAGGTTAGCCGCTGTTAAGTCATCGCCATCAACATCACTCGCTTGAGCAAGTAATTGCTCTTGGCTCAAGGTAATTGAGCCATCTTCGTCCACGCTGTACGCCAAGTCGCCCGATACCGGAGCATCGTTAACAGGCAGAACATCAATGCTTGCGTTGGTCGCTACGGTTGCGCCTTCTTCATCAGTAACGACAACATCAAGGCTTACGTCGCCATCGAAGTTAGCGTTAGGTGCGAAGCTGAATGTTCCGTCACCATTGTTGGTAAAGATACCGTCTGAACCTGTGTAGTTAACGCTATCAATCGCCACTTCACCTTCGATATCAGAAGCGTTTGCCAACAGTTGCTCTGAACTGATGGTGATAACTTCGTCCTCGTTGACTGAGTAGCTGGTTGAGCCTGCGATTGGTGGATCGTTCACCTCAAGTACAGTAATACCCGCGGTGGTCGCTTCAGTTGCGCCCTCTTCATCAGTTACGACAACATCAAGGCTAACTTCGCCGTTGAAGTTTTCGTTTGGTGAGAAGGTGTAAGTACCGTCACCGTTGTCTTCAAAGACACCGTCAGCGCCAGTGTAAGTCACGCTATCGACTGCCACATCACCTTCAATGTCAGAAGAGTTAGCAAGTAACTGTTCGTCACTGATGGTAATTGAGTTGTCTTCATGAACGGTGTAAGACGTGCTACCCGCGATTGGTGGATCGTTCTCTGGTGTCACGCTGACATCAATGTTGGCTTGAACTGTATCCGTGCCATCTGACACATCAAAACTGAAGTTCACATCACCATTGAAGTTCTCGTTTGGCGCAAAGCTGTAGCTTCCATCGCCATTATCAGTAAGAACACCATCCGCACCTGTGTAAGTAACGCCTTCAACCGACAGGTCATCCCCATCAATGTCAGTCGCACCTGTCAGCAAGTCTTCATCAGTGAAGTTCAAGATGCCGTCTTCGCCGATGCTGAACGTTTGATCTTGTGGTTGTGGAAGGTCATTGACTGGGTTAACGGTTAGGTCAGCCGTCGCAACCAGCGTATCTGTACCATCGCTAATGTCGAACGTTAGGTCAATGTCACCATTGAAGTTCGCATCTGGCGTAACGGTAAAGCTGCCGTCATCGTTAGCAACAACCGTCGCGTCTCCATCAACAATCAAGTTAGAAGCAGTAAGGTCGTCGCCATCTACATCACTCGCTTGCGAAAGAAGTTGCTCTTGGCTCAAGGTAATCGAACCGTCTTCCTCAACACTGTATGCAAGGTCGCCTGATACTGGTACGTCGTTGATTGGTAATACATCAACCGTAATAAACGTATCAACTTGAGCGCCGTCTTCATCTTGAATGGTCACATCCAACTGCACTTGGCCGTTGAAGTTTTCATTCGGAGCGAAGCTACATGTACCGTCACCATTGATAGAGAAGATACCGTCTGGACCGTCGTAGTTGATCTCAACAAGCTCAACATCACCTTCAATATCAGAAGCGTTCAGCAGAACTTGAGACTCATTGAAAGTCAGTACTGAATCTTCATCGATGGTGTATGACGTTGGGCCAGCAACTGGCGGATCGTTCACCTCAAGGACAGTAATGCCCGCCGTTGTTGCTTCGGTCGCTCCATCTTCATCCGTCACGACAACATCTAGGCTAACTTCGCCATTAAAGTTCTCGTTTGGCGAGAAGGTGTATGTACCGTCACCGTTGATTTCCAGAACACCGTCGCTACCACTGTAAGTCACGTTATCAATTGCGACTTCGCCTTCAATATCCGAAGAGTTCGCTAGCAGTTGTTCGTTGCTGATTGTAATAGAGTTGTCTTCATGAACCGTGTAAGACGTACTACCCGCAACCGGAGGGTCATTCTCTGGTGTCACGCTCACATCAATGTTAGCGGTTACCGTATCGGTTCCATCTGATACATTGAACGAGAAGTTCACATCGCCATTGAAGTTTTCATTCGGCGCGAAACTGTAGGTGCCATCGCCATTATCGGTTAGGACACCATCTGCGCCAGTGTAAGTTACACCTTCAACACTTAGGTCGTCCCCTTCAATGTCCGTTGCACCTGTTAATAGGTCTTGGTCATTGAAGGTTAACACGCCATCTTCGCCGACTGTGAATGCGTGGTCTTGTGCTTCTGGACCGTCATTTACTGGTGAAACTGTTAACTCAAGGTTGGTAGAGACAACATCATCACCATCAGACACATCAAACGTAAAGCTCACATCGCCATTGAAATCAGCATCTGGCGTTAATGTGTACGTACCATCACCGTTATCGGTAATCGTAACGCTCTCATCATCGGTTGCTAAATTCAGAGCCGTCAACTGATCGCCATCTAAATCACGCGCATTAGCCAATAAGTCTTCTTGCGTAATGATGATTGAACCATCTTCTTCAACCGTTGCAGAAACCGGAAGTGCTTCAGGAGCGTGCTCAATGTGCGCGCCTGTCGCGTTAATGTAGATGGTTTGAGATACCGTTTCAGAATCATCATTCGATAACTCTGTCGCAGTTGCGGTTACATGAACTTCAAGCTGCTCATTGAAGTCTTCTGGTAACTGGATTTGTAACGCATTTTCGATAGCCGTTGTTGGTAAGTTCACCGTACCATCAGGGCCAACCGTTACTTCACCGCTGTAGATTTGGCTGTTCACTTCACCGACATCGATTGTGAAGTTGAAGTCAGAATAGTCAGCATCTCCGCCGCCATACAAATCTTCAAATCCGTAAACCAGCTCGCCGTCTTCATTAACCGTAGTACGAGTATGTTCGATACCATCTTGGTTTAGCTGAGAGCTTGAACCACCATGGAAGATCGCGTCACCATTCTGGCCTTGAATCACTGTCTCGGTTCCATCAGCAGCCACAAAGACAAGTTGAGGATCAACCGTATCCATGTTCGCAGGCGAACCATCCTCAGCACGGAACTCGTACTGACCGTCTTGCATCGCATCAAAGTCGTTGTGCTGATGTCCGTTTGGAATTAAGAACAGGTTAAAGCTCTCACCTTCCTCGACTTGGAAGCTGAACTGATCTTGCCCAGGGACAAGGTCACCGCCGCCACCCACTTGTGATGCATTCTCGTAGACAACTTCAACACCTGTAATGTTGCCGTCTTCATCGACTTTGTAGTAACCCGCTGCGTTTTGGTATCCCGCGGTTTCACCTTCAAACGTTACTGTGATTTCAGTATCGTTGTAACTGGTGATGCCGTTTTCTTGGTCATTCAGAACGCCTTCATTATCGTATTGAATAACCGAACCTTCTGGCACACCATCTACTGTAACAGTGAGTGTTTCAGACAAGTCTTGGTCGACAAGTGCCGCAGCAATGTTCAGTTCAACAATACCGCCTGGCTCAACCAAAATCGCCTGGTCGTCGACGTTAACACCATCACCATCCGTGATAAGTAAGTCAGGCGCATCAGCAACTGCTTCAATGTGAACATTAATGTCTTGTTCAACTTCATCCGTACCGTCTGTTACCGTAAAGCTGAACTGCAGATCACCACTGAAGTGCTCTTCAGGAACGAAGCTGAACGTGCCGTCACCATTGTCGGTGACTGTGCCTTCATCGCCAGAGTAATTGATGCTAGTAACGCTTAGGTCGTCGCCATCAATATCAATCGCACCACTCAACAGATCTTCTTGAGTGAACAGGATGCTGCCATCCTCTTCGATGTGGTACATGCCTGGGGCAACAATTGGAATGTCATTCACCGGATTCACGGTTAATGTCATATCATTAGACGTGCTCAGCTCACCATCGCTCACCTCATAAGTGAATGCAATATCACCGTTGAAGTTTTCAGAAGGTGTCACTGTGTACGTGCCATCACCATTGTCTACAATGCTGGCGTTCGGATCATTGGTTTCAAGCGAAGAAGCAAATAGCTCATCGCCATCTTGGTCGCTCGCGTTCTCCAACAGCATTTCTTGTGTAACGAGGATTGAACCATCTTCGTCGACATCTGCCACCATCGGTGTCGCTTCTGGCGCATCGTTGACGAACTCAACTTTTAGGTCGATGTTTGCGGCAACCACATCAGTGCCATCGCTCACATCAAACGCTAAGTCAACATTACCGAAGAAGCCTTGCTCTGGTGTTAATGTGTATGTTCCGTCACCATTGTCTGTGACTTCTACCGTGTCGCTTGCGCTCGTTACATTCACAACTGACAGTTCATCACCTTCAACGTCTGTCGCTTGTGCCAGTAATTCAGCTTCGGTAATAGTAATCGCTTGACCATCTTCCGTAGCGAAAGACATGTCAGGCACGTCTGGGGCATCATTGATTGGATTTACGGTTAGGTTGAGGTCAGCGGCAACAGTTTCGATTGCGTCAGTGACATCGTAAGTAAATTCAATCTCACCAAAGAAATCTGCACTTGGTGTAATCGTGAAGCTACCGTCTGGGTTTTCTACAACAACCGCATTTGGATCGTTGGTCGCTAAGTTAACGGCTTCAAGGTTGTCGCCATCTACATCGGTTGCATTCGCTAACAGATCCTCTTGAGTAATAGTGATTGAACCATCTTCATCAACAGTGGCTTCAATTGGACCACTCACCTCAGGGCCTTCATTGACAATTTCAACGTCAATTCTTGCAGTGCTTGGTGCACTTGCTTGGCCATCACTTATGTCGAAAGTCAGATTCACTTCACCAGAGAAGTCTTCTGCAGGTTCGAAGGTAAAGGTATTATCCCCGTTATCCGTTAACGTACCTTGCGTTTGGTCTGCAAGTAATAGGTTTTCGACATGAAGAATGTCGCCATCAACATCGGTAGCACCAGACAATAGGTCTTTCGCTTCGATGATCATGGAGCCGTTTTCAAGCATTTGGGTGTGCAATGGTTCACCCGGAACCGGCACATCATTGACTGGTACGACCGTTAGGTCTAGATGCGTTGCAACTTCATCAGTTCCATCAAACACCTTGTAGTCGATGTCGATTTCACCATTGAAGTTTTCATTCGGCATGAAGGTAAACGTACCATCGCCGTTATCAACTAGCTCACCGTTATCACCACCGTAAGTGATGTCAGAAATAGACAGCGTATCGCCTTCCACATCTGTGGTGTTCGCTAGCAAGTCATCTGCACTGAACGTGATACCTTCATCTTCATCTGTCGATAGAACAATCGGGCCAGAAACGATTGGCGCATCATTTACTGATTCGAAATTGATATTGATGATATTGCTGTCTGTCAGCTCACCATCGGTAACTTGGTAACCAAGTTCGATTTCACCATGGAAGTTTTCATCCGGTGTTACCGTCCAAGTGCCATCACCATTATCGGTGAGTGTTGCATGCTCTGAGTTTTCACCCACTAGCTCTAGATTTTCAATATCAAGGTCGTCGCCATCAATATCAGATGCTTGCGCCAGTAGTTGCTCTTCGGTAATCACAACCGAAGCAAACTGGGCAGAACCATCGGTATCGACAGTAATATTCGGAAGATCAGCCGTTAACTCGATTTCGTTGTCACCCGCATGGATATTCAACTCAACCGTTTCAGTAATCTCTGAACCATCTACACCAATCGATGTAAACACCGCTTCATCATGACAAGTTTGTGACACTGTCATGTTTTGAACGACGTAAGTACCATTACCTTGCACGGTACCAAGCTCAAAGTAGGACACTGGTTGATCAACCGTTAGCGTGTAATCTGTCTCGAAAGTACCACGGTCTTCTTTGTGGTAAGTCATCGAGTCAATTAGGTCGCCATCCTCATTGAACGCTTTGATTTCTACTTCTGTAAAGTGACGAGACTCTTCCATGAACCAGCCACCCAAACCATCTAGGTGGAAACTGATTTCATTGATGTCTTGACCTTCAACTGAAACCGTCAGTTTCTCATCACCACTTAAGCCTTGGCGGTCAGTATCACCGATACCATGACCAATGTGGGTGTTGCCATTCCAGGCACCAAGAGGGTCATCGTTACTTTGAACAGTTACCGTTAAGTCACCATCTGAGAACTCACGCGTATAAGGGTCAACTTCTGTACCCCAATCATCCACACTCGCGTTATCGTCAAACGTACCGATTTGTGTGGTGTGTGTACCTTCAGCAAGAGCATCTTCACTTGGAACAAAGCGCACTTCGGTATCTGCAGGAACTTCTTGTCCTACTTCCAGTACCACCCATTCGTCATTCACATTTGCTTCAATGATGCCGTTTTCTGGCGCTTGGTCTAAACGTAGTGCTGGTTCTTCACGAAGTGTCACACCAACTGTTTGGTCTTCTTGCGCTTGGATGAAGATTTCATCGCCCGCTTCTGGCGCATCGTTGACAGGGTTAACCGTCAAGTCGAGTGTCGTCAGAACTTCATTCTCACCATCACTGATGCTGTATGTGAAGTCCAACTCGCCATTGAAGTTTTCTGTGTGCGTAATAGTGAATGAACCATCGTCATTAGTAACAATTGTCGCATCTGGATCGTTGGTTTGTAGGTTAGATGCCGTTAACTCATCACCTTCAACATCGGTCGCATTAGCGAGTAACTGCTCTTGAGTAATGGTGATTGAATTATCTTCATCGACTTCAGCCTGAATGCCCGAAGTTTCAGGTCCGTCATTCACAGCGATAACATCGATGCCAGCGGTTGTGGTTGCGGTTGCACCGTCTTCGTCAACGACAACAACGTCTAGTGAAATATCACCATCGAAGTTTTCATTTGGCGTAAAGGTGTAAGTGCCGTTACCGTTATCAACAAATGAGCCGTCATCACCGGAGTACGATACTCCAGACAATGATACATCGCCTTCTACATCGGAAGAGTTTGCCAATAATTGCTCATCACTGATCGTGATTTGGCCATCTTCTTGAACTGTGTAAGATGTCGAGCCAGCAACCGGTGGATCATTCTCAGGCGTTACACTGACATCAATAACAGCTGATGTTGAATCAGTACCGTCAGAGACATCGAACGAGAATTGAACATCACCATTGAAGTTCTCGTTTGGAGCAAAGCTATATGTGCCGTCGCCATTATCGCTAAGAACACCATCTGCACCTGTGTAGAGTACGTTTTCAATCGACAGTTCATCACCATCAATATCCGACGCACCTGCAAGCAGGTCAGCATCGGTGAAGAGTAACGTACCGTCTTCTTCAATCGTGAACTGTTGATCTTGCGCTTGTGGCAAGTCATTAACCGGATTCACGGTAATGTCTAGGCCAACTTGAACTGAACCACCATCGTTATCGATGATATCGAAGTTCAGATCTAGGTCACCGTTGTAATCTGCGTTCGGTGTGATGGTGTAGCTGCCATCATCATTGTGTTGGATGGTCGCATTTTCATCAGTAGATAGATTGATAGCTTCTAAGTTATCGCTATCGATATCACCTGCTCTTGCTAGCAATTGCTCTTGGCTTAGCGTGATGGAGCTATCTTCATTGATGGTGTAAGCCAAATCGCCCGATACTGGCGCATCATTGATTGGCAATACATCAACGTTAATGTGTGTTTCAACCGTTGCGCCATCTTCATCTTGAATGGTCACACCCAGTTGAACCTGACCATTGAAGTTTTCGTTGGGTGCAAAGCTGCATGTACCATCACCATTTACAGTGAAGATACCGTCAGAGCCATCGTAGTTAATGCCAACAAGTTCTACATCGCCTTCGACATCCGAAGCATTCACAAGAATCTGAGATTCACTGAACGTCAGAACCGAATCTTCGTCAATGGTGTATGACGTTGGACCCGCAACTGGTGGATCGTTCACTTCAAGAACGGTAATACCTGCTGTGGTTTCATCAATTGCACCTTCTTCATCTGCAACAATCACATCAAGGCTGATATCACCGCTGAAGTTTTCATTAGGAAGGAAGGTATAGCTGCCATCGCCGTTATCTTGGAACACACCATCAGTGCCACTGTAAGTCACAGTATCAACCGACACCGCACCTTCAATATCCGAAGAGTTAGCTAGCAACTGTTCATCAGAAATTGTGATGGCATTGTCTTCATTGACCATGTATGAGGTTGAACCCGCAACTGGCGGATCGTTCTCAGGAGTCACACTCACATCAATGTTAGCGCTAACGGTTTCTGTGCCATCAGACACATCGAAACTGAAGTTCACATCGCCATTGAAGTTTTCATTTGGCGCAAAGGTATAAGTACCATCACCGTGGTCGGTCAGTACGCCATCACCACCTGTATAGCTAATACCTTCAACGGTTAAGTCGTCGCCATCAATATCGGTGGCACCGGTAAGTAAGTCGGCGTCTGTAAATTGAAGCGTACCGTCTTCTGCGATACTGAATTGTTGGTCTTGAGGAACCGGCAAGTCATTAACTGGGTTAACAGTAAGATCGGCGGTTGCTTGAACCGTGTCAGTACCGTCAGTGATGTTGAATTGAATATCAATGTCACCGTTGAAGTTTTCATCTGGCGTAATCGTGAAACTGCCGTCATCGTTAGCTACAACCGTCGCATCACCACCAACTGTTAAGTCACTTGCGGTTAGATCTTCGCCTTCTACATCGGACGCTTGAGACAACAGCTGATCTTGGCTCAGTGTGATTGAACCATCTTCGTTAACGTTGTAAGCCAAATCACCAGACACTGGCGCATCATTGATTGGTAATACGTCAACATTGATGACGGTTTCCACTTCTGCACCATCTTCATCACGAATGGTGACATCAAGCTGAACTTGGCCATTAAAGTTCTCATTTGGAGCGAAGCTGCAAGTGCCGTCACCATTTACGGAGAAGATACCCTCAGGGCCATCGTAGCTAATACCAACAAGCTCAACATCCCCTTCTACATCTGAGGCGTTAAGCAACACTTGAGACTCACTGAAGGTAAGTACTGAGTCTTCATCAATGGTGTAAGACGTAGGGCCTGCAACCGGCGGATCGTTCACTTCAAGAACATTGATGCCCGCGGTCGTTGAGTCGGTCGCACCATCTTCATCAGCAACAACCACATCCAGTGCAATTTCACCGCTGAAGTTCTCATTTGGCGAGAAGGTGTAAGTGCCGTTACCATTGATTTCGAGGACACCGTCGCTACCAGAGTAAGTCACGCTGTCTATCGATACATCACCTTCAATATCTGAAGATGTTGCCAATAGTTGTGCATCAGAAATGGTAATCGAATTATCTTCATTCACCGTGTAGGACGTTGAGCCCGCAACAGGCGGATCGTTCTCAGGAGTCACGCTAACATCAATGTTTGCAGACACGGTATCGGTACCGTCTGACACATCGAAGCTAAAGCTCACATCACCATTGAAGTTTTCGTTTGGAGCAAAGCTATATGATCCCTCACCCAAGTCAGTCAGTACGCCATCAGTGCCTTCATAAGTGATGCCCTCAACCGTCAGGTTATCACCTTCAACGTCTGTCGCGCCTGTAAGCAGATCCGCGTCTGTGAACTGTAAAGTACCGTCTTCTGCAATACTGAACTGTTGATCTTGAGGTACTGGTAGGTCGTTTACTGGGTTAACCGTTAGGTCAGCCGATGCTTGAACGGTATTGGTGCCATCAGAGATATCGAAACTGATATCGATGTCACCGTTGAAGTTCTCATCTGGCGTGATGGTGAAACTGCCATCATCGTTAGCTACAACCGTCGCATCACCACCAACCGTTAGGCCGCTAGCAGTAAGGTCATCGCCTTCAACATCAGATGCTTGTGATAACAGTTGCTCTTGGCTTAAACGGATAGAACCGTCTTCATCGATTGAGTACGCTAAGTCACCAGACACTGGCGCATCATCAACCGCTATAACACTCACATCGATGTTTGCAGAGACCGTATCGGTGCCGTCAGACACATCAAAACCGAAGTTTACGTCGCCATTGAAGTTTTCATTCGGTGCGAAGGTGTATG
>NZ_JBFSTZ010000003.1:228273-251057 GCF_041467155.1 Vibrio sp. 10N.247.310.23
GATGTCACCATTGAAGTTCTCATCTGGCGTGATGGTGAAGCTGCCGTCATCATTAGCAACGACTGTTGCATCACCGTCAACCGTTAGGCTGCTAGCTGTTAGGTCATCGCCTTCTACGTCAGAAGCTTGCGATAGAAGCTGCTCTTGGCTTAGACGAATCGAACCGTCTTCGTCGATTGAGTACGCTAAATCGCCTGACACAGGCGCATCATCTACGGCAGTTACGCTTACGTCGATGTTTGCTGACACCGTATCGGTACCGTCAGACACATCAAAACCGAAGTTTACGTCGCCATTGAAGTTCTCATTCGGAGCAAAGGTGTACGTACCATTACCGTTATCAGTAAGAATACCGTCGCCACCATCGTAGGTCACACCTTCAACTGTAAGGTTGTCACCTTCGATGTCTGTAGCACCTGTTAACAGGTCTGCATCGGTGAAGATGAGCGTGCCATCTTCTTCAACGCTGAACTGTTGATCTTGAGGGACTGGCAGGTCGTTAACTGGGTTAACCGTTAGGTCAGCTGATGCTTGAACCGTATTGGTGCCATCTGAGATATCGAAACTGATATCGATGTCACCATTGAAGTTCTCATCTGGCGTAATCGTGAAACTGCCATCATCGTTTTGAGTAACGGTTGCATCACCGCCAACCGTTAGGCCGCTAGCAGTCAGGTCATCGCCTTCCACGTCAGAGGCTTGAGAAAGCAGCTGCTCTTGGCTTAGACGAATCGAACCGTCTTCATCGATTGAGTACGCTAAATCGCCTGACACAGGTGCATCATCAACGGCAGTTACACTCACATCGATGTTTGCTGACACCGTATCGGTGCCGTCAGACACATCAAAACCGAAGTTTACGTCGCCATTGAAGTTTTCATTCGGCGCAAAGGTGTAAGTCCCGTTGCCGTTGTCGGTCAAGATACCGTCGCCACCATCGTAGGTCACACCTTCAACCGTTAGGTTGTCACCTTCAATGTCTGTCGCACCAGAAAGGAGGTCAGCGTCGGTGAATACAAGAGTTCCGTCTTCCTCGATTTCAAACGTTTTATCTTCAGGAACAGGCGCGTCATTAATCGGGCGTACCGTTAAATCAATTGCGCTGCTAATCGTTTCTTGGCCGTCACTGATGTCGAAAGTAAGGTCAAGTTCACCATTAAAATCAGCTGAAGGAACAACGGTGAAAGTACCATCACCATTGTCTTGAACTGTTGCATCATCACCAACTTGAACGTTAGAAGCAACAAGCTCGTCCCCATCTACATCACTTGCGTATTCGAGTAATTGTTCTTGAGTGAATGTTATGGAGCCATCTTCATCCATGATGTAAGCCAGATCTTGTTCAGCTTCTGGCGCATCATTTTCACTTTCCACTTTGATTTTAAACGTTTCGCTTACCGTTTCAGAATCAAAGTCATCCTCTACTTCGCTAATGGTCTCTTCGTCAGAAGCTTGAACATCAACTGCAAACGTCTCTTCTACTGTTTGTGAATCTAGCTCATCACCAACTTGTTGGTCACCCGACTCTGAAGATGTCGCACTCGGCGCTGCTGAAGTACGCGCAGCTTGGCCTTGTTCTTCATTACCTTCAGCATCTGCTCCACCTGTCGCAGACTCTGCGTTATCGCCACCTACTGCTTGAGCGCCAGCACCTGCTCCGCCACCACTGCCAGCAGCATTGTCCGAGCCAGCTTCCGAAGCCGCACCACCGACTACATTGGATTGAGCTGCATCAGAATCTCCATCGCTTTCTGGCGTCTCTTCTTGAACAGCCGCACCAGAAGCCGACGCATCTTCAGCATTACCTGCGCCACTCGGATTGTCTTCTAAAGCCTGATTAACCTCGTCGGCCGCATCCGTGTTTTCAGCACCCGTCGCTATTGTCGACGCAATCGTATTTTGTTGATTTTGTTGATTCTGCTGTTGGGAGGGCGTACCCGCGTCGTTCGTGTCCGTTTGTTCTACCGCGTCATTGAGATCTTCATTTTGGTTGTTTTGGTTATTTTCGCCTGCCATTACAGCCTCCGTTGCTACTAGCTAACTGATCGTATTTAGAGGCATTAAAGGACACCATTTTGAAAAACCAAGTTTTTATACAACATTTTTCATAATTTCTTTTTAAAGAGAAAGAATCAAAAAAAATTTGAAAACTGCCTTTAAAGATCCTTAGTTATTGTGATTAAAGCAATTAAGGGAGTGGAGCGATGATAGACATGACGAATTTGTTGCGCTCGGTCGACAACAACCACAAAGGGCTGCAATTGCTATTAGGCGACTTTTACAATGACTTTTCTGACGCAGCCCTAAATATAGAAGCGCTTCATAAAGGTAATCGTTTTGATGAACTCAACAGTTACTCAAAACGATTGAAGACCATCTTAACGTTGCTTTGCGACCAAGACCTTCCGCCAAAAATGGCCAAATTGGAACACTTGAGTAGACACGAGTTTCCTGCGCCGGAAGATCTAATAGAGGATGTAAAAACTGAATTGCACAACGTCAATCGACAAATCAACCACTTGTTGGATATTAAGGAAGTAATAGATGGCAAGTAACCGAGGTCAGTCATGAGCAATAACCAAATAGAACATCACCTCCGAAAAGCACTCGTTTCCAATAACGAGGCTTCTAAGGTCACAGCTGATGACACTATTGTGCTTGCTAGTGCCATGACCAGCGTTCACAAAACGTTGCTCATTATATTCTTGCTCGCTTTGGTCGCTATTGCGGTGGCGTCACAAGCACGTATCGATATTGTTGTTTCTGTACGTGGAGAACTGCTATTGGAATCGGATGTTGAGAAAGTTCAACATTTAGAAGGCGGGATATTAGAAGAATTGTTAGTCAGAAAAGGGGAAGTCGTTTATGAGGGCCAACCTATCGCTCGAATACGCTCACTTGACCGTAACACTCAACTTGATACCGTCAATACTGAAATTATTCAGATAGAGCTCGATAAGATTCGTTATGAAAGCTTACGCGACATGATAGAGCCTAACTTCGACGCTTTCATTGAGAAATACCCTGAGCAAGTTCAGGTCAACATGAATACCTGGAGACAAGAATTCTCTAAAAACCGTTCAAATGAAGAACTCATTACACACGATATTAAGCACAAGAACTCGTTGATCAGTTCAATGTTAAAGCGTCGCAAAAGTTCAGAGAATCAACTCTCTCTGATACGTAAGCAGCTCAACATCAAAAACACCCTCTATAAAGAAGAGATGGCGTCTTATGTCGACGTTCTTAACATGAAAGTACAAGAGTCGAATATGGTGCGTGAGATTGAGAACCTTGACGAATCTGTGATGAATGAGCGTTTCCAACTCGACAAACTGGAAAAGCAACACCGTGACTTGGTTGAGAATCGAAACTCTGAGTACCAAGCACAAATCATTCAAGCGAACAAAGACCTCAAGCTAAAGCGAATCTTACAACCGCAGCATTCCGACAAGGTTGATCGCCTAGTCGTCTACTCGCCAGTCGATGGTGTGGTCGATAAACTTCACTTCAATTTCCGTTCTGCTGTGATTCCGCCAGGAGAAAGTATCGCCGATATTGCCCCAATAAATAATTCGTTACACGGTGAAGCGAAGATCCCACGTAAAGACATGGGATTTGTCGAAATTGGTCAGGCAGTGAAAGTAAAAATGGATACCTATAACTTTGCAAAATACGGGTTTGTTGAGGGAACCATCGCCTCAATCAGCCGTTCATCATACGAAGAAGAAGACGCTGAATTCTATTTAGCTGAGATTGAAATTGACCGAAACTTTCTTGAACGAGGAGGCACTCAATACAAGTTATCACCTTACATGGAGTTTACCGCTGATGTGAAAACAGGCTCGCGTCGCGTGATCGAATACGCTGCGAAACCGGTGATGTCAGCCATCGAGGATGCTTTCGATGAGAGATAATCAATGAGCGGTAAACCTTCGTACAATATTTCCATACCCGCCCTACGTCTAAGCATACTATTTAGCGTGGTATTGGCTGCGCTCGCTTTCTATTTATACTTTTCTTGGTCAAAAATAGATTCAGTCGCACAAGTGCAAAGCGCCCCACTGCTCATACAAGCCCAGAAGCTTAATCAGACCATAGAACAAGATATTCAAACTCTGCAACAGTGTTTAAGTACCAACACTTGCGGCACTAACGAATTCAACCTGGTTAACTTGAAGCTTGAAATTGATGAATTTCGCTCTTTAGCCTCGTTGAACAAAACCGAGTTCAGCTTGGTTGGGGCAACTGAATACACACAACTGGAATTGGCGATTAATCGTTTCTCCGATAGCGCAAAAACACGTAACGACGTATTAGGCTTGTACCTTTCATTGACCAATAACTATCTGCAGATGGACGACAACTATCGCACCATGTTTAACAACCATGCAAATGACTTAATGTCAGAAAAAAACGAGTTCTTTATCTGGTTGTTTATGGTGGTCGTGATATTGGCTGTGATTACGATTCTATCCAACTCAGTTGCTATGTTGAAGCTAAAGAAATCCAGTTCTAACGAACGCGAAATCGACTATGAATTCGATGCCCTGTATCAAGAGCTGAAGCAGCTAGATTTACAACGTCTTGAAGAGCTTCTTAATGAAGTTAGCATCAACCCCAAGCAGCGTCAGATTTACTCTCATCTCAAACTTATTTTCAGTAAATTAGAAGACCAAAAGCGCAATAACGATCTCTACAAACAGTTGTATGCGCTGATCGGTTATGAGATTCGCGGAATTACAAACACCATCAACGGTGGCGTCCAATATCTGGTTCAAGAAACCGATGAAAACGGCGTGTTGATGGCGAACGATATTACCTCTGCGTGTAGCACACTATCTGAGTTAGCAGAAAACTATAATCGCTTGATATCACAGGGTACGGAAAGCAAGTCGAAAGAGTTCTCTTTACTGAGTGTGTTATCTGAATTAATGATTCATATCAGTGCCAAAGTACAACGTAATGAAAGCCAACTTGACTGTTTTATCTCTGACAACTTACCCAATCGTGTAGAAGGTCAATCCACCAGCTTGTTCTGGATATTGTTCCTGCAGCTTTCCAATGCCATTCAACTCAAATCAAATAAGAAACTGTTTGTAACGATTGAATCGGGTGCGGCTTCAGACATGGAAAATACCCGTGTCACCATCAACCTCAACTTCTTATCAACACTGGATGTTTCTGTTGCCAAGCTCAACAAACTCCATTGGAGCGCACACAAAGACCATACAGCCAGCACAGATGACTTAGCGAAAAGCGTTCTGAAGGATTACGGATATTACGAGAGCCACTGGTTCCAGTCAGGGGCTCAGGAACGTTTTCAGATCGAGCTTGATCTTAAGGCTAAGAACTTCCACACAGAGAAAACTCGCTTTGATGGCAAGCGTTTACTCTTGTGTGCTAATACTCAAGTTCGCATCGATGTGATGAAGAAAATGCTCAGTAACTTGGGGCTTGATATCACCGAGATTCGCACTGCAAATGAGCTTTTCTCAGCGGCGAAAACGTTCGGTGATTACGATGCGATTATGCTCACCGATACCTTTGAACCCAACAAGCTGCCGTCGTTGAGCAAGACGGTGAAATCTCAGCTTAAGAACCACCCAAATACCAAGTTACTGTTGTCAGTGACCAACACTCAGCAAGCACAAGAGTGTCATAGCTTCGTCGACAAAATCATCAACGCTCCTGCTATCCCTTACGAGTTCATTCCAAACCTACTCACCATTATGGAAGCGGAAGCATCGGAAGAACAGATGGAAAACAGCTCATTCCTTATCGTAGAGGATGACCGAGTTCAACAAATTTTACTGAAACGAATCTTGACCAAACAAGAATATGAACCAGACATGGTTGGCGATGGCGCCGATGCCGTGAAGCACTTTATGAACAAGCGTTCTGACATCATCTTCATGGATTGCATCATGCCGGGTATGGGTGGCATCGAAGCCACAAAACGCATTCGCCAATTCGAACAAGAAAACGAGAAAAACCCTTGTACCATCATAGGTGCAACCGCATTGACCAGCAGTAACGAACACCAGGCTTGTATTGAGGCCGGAATGGATTACGTAATCAGCAAACCTTATAAAAGCGACCAAATCATCAAGGTGATCAACAAGTATGTGGCGGTACAAAAACTTAACTAGCAGCATCATAGCTGCGCTTACATTAAGCACGACACCTTCAGCATCGGCGACTACCCTGCTTGAGGCGGTAGAACTCGGTCTGCAGAACAGCCTTTCTCTTCGGGCGAGTGATAAAGGGGTCGAAGAGAACGAGTACAACATTGGTATCAGCCGCTCAAAATTTCTTCCTTCCCTCAATGGTGCTGCCGATACCACATGGAATGAAAATGAAACCTTGCTATCAAGTGTGCCTGATGAAACTTCAAGCTATAACTCGAACAGCTACAGCCTTTCCCTTTCTCAATCGATCTTCAATCTGGGCGATATTTTCAAATATGGGACGGCAAAGCTCGACTTCAACATTGAAGAGATTAAACACGAGAACAAAATCCAAAGCACTATTTCAGAAATCGGCTCTCAATACTTTGAGTATTTGAAAAACAACGCACAAATTAAAGCGACCAAGGTAGAGCTTAAGTCGTCTGAGACGCGTGAACATCAAATGCGACGCAATGTGGAACTCGGCAATACAGCCGCCAGTGAGCTTTACGAAGTGATTGCTCAGAAAGAAGGTGTGTCGAATCGATTGAGAACCTTGCAGAAAGACCGTCGCGTCATTCTCAACGGGCTATCGATTCAGATTCAATACCCTATCACTCCGTCTCAAGATATCTACGAAAGTGTGCCTTTAAAAGAGATAAACGAAACCGAACAACGATCAATCATGGATCAAGCGTTAAAGCTCAACAACGACTTGTTAGTGGCTAAGAAAAACGTCGAGAGAAGCCGCAGAAGCTTAAAAGAGAGCGGTTCGAACTTCTTACCGACCGTATCGCTTTCAGCCAGCTATCGACACGATGACGCCAATAACTTCGACAAAACCGACATTACAGCGACAGGCGAAAGTAACTCAACCAGTGTTGGGTTAAACCTAGCAGTTCCTATCTTGTCTGGTGGCTCTGATTACTACGGCTATCAAAAATCATCGACGGCCATCGAACGTACTGAGCTGCTTTACCAAGATTCGCTTTACACCACACGTAACAGTGTGAATACCTCCGTGCTCAACATTAACGATTTCTCGCAGTCTATAAGCAGTTACGAAAACATCATTCGCGCCAACTACGCGTCTTATAAAGGGATCCAAAGAGCCTACCAATTGGGCACGCGTACTATCACCGACTTGCTGGCGGCAGAAAGTAAACTATTCAGCGCCTTAAGAGACTACGAAAGCGCACGATACGACTACATCATCGAGACCATCAAGCTTGAGCAAATTAAGGGAATACTCTCAATTCAATCTATCGAAAGCGTGATGCAATTAATGAGCGATATTGAGGGACGAGACAATCAAGATTTGGTGCCTAAACATCTTCTCTCAACGGAGTCGTTGAGGAAAGGAGGTCGCAATGCAAACTGAGCAGTTTTCGCAAAAGATCAACATGGCAGATAAGTGTTATCTGACTTTCTCAACGATAATATCGACCCTGTTTGGTTTGGTACTGCCCTTCTCCATTCTGATCATTTTTGACCGAGTGTTACCCAACCAAGCACAAGATACTCTGTTCTTATTGTTCGCGATTATCTTGATTTCTATCTTCCTCGACTATCACTTAAAAAATCAGGAAGAGAAGATTTCCTCTGTCATCATGAGGCAGTTTGAGACCAACTTAACCAATAAGGTATTTCAATCCATCTGTTTGGCGGAAATCTCTAAGTTCCGACGTTTGGAGCCAGGCGAATACCTAGAACGAATCTCAACCATTCCTGAATTGAAAACCTTCTTTGGTGGCGAATCGGTTCGAGCGCTTATCAACCTTGCCGTCAGCGTGATCACTATCCTCATCATAGGACTCATCAACATATGGGCTGGCATTATCCTTCTGATTGCCTCTGTCATCTTGGCTATTTTTGCGTGGAGCCTTTCCAAACAAAAGATTGGTAGTTTGCAGAATAAGTCAGACATCGAAGGGTTAACTACCTCCAAAATCATTGAGATCATCTCTAGCCCGCTTGATATCAAAGCTCGAAATATGGAATACCGCGTTGAAAGCCTGATGACACAAATGGTCGAAGAGCGCGAAGTTGAGAACATCAAATATGAGCAAATCGAGTCGAACTTTGGCTTGATTTTGGCGCTCATCCAACAGCTATCCATTGCTTGCGTTGTTGTGGTACTGGCAACGGCCGTTATCAATATGGAATCTAGCCAAGGCATCATGGCCGCGATCATCATGCTAACCAACCGTTATTTTGCGCCTTACCAACAAGTGATGCGCACCGCGAGCCGTTGGGAGTTAAACAAACTCCATATTCAGCGTATCGTTGACCTCCTTGAATTGGCCGCCTCTGTTAAACACCAACATGAAACAACAGAAGTAGAACGTATCTCGGTTAAGTATTCTGAAAAGCAGCGTATCGAGTTCGAACTCGGACAAGCCTATTTGCTGACAGGGAAAAGTGGTTCAGGTAAGACCCACCTCGCTAACTGTATTACGCGTCAGAACAGTGATAGCAAACTAGATATCATGATTAACGACACGCCTTTGGATGACGTCAATTACAACGTTTGGCGTAACAGTGTTCTGATGGTTGATAAGACCAGTTCGTTCGTAGAAGGGACGATTATCGATAACCTCACCTGTTTCCGCCCAAGCTTGAATAACACGGCGTTTGCACTGTGTGAAACCATGAACATCAAAGCCCAAATTGATGGGCTTCCTGCCGGTTTTTATACAGAACTCAAAGGCCATATGCGTAACCCATTCTCACGCCAAGTTGGCTACGCCCTATTATTAGTTCGCGCCCTGCTCGCCAGTAAGCGCGTATTGATATTTGATGACATCGACTGTGTGTTTGATGAGGAATTTGCACGAATGGTTCTCACCAGTACGGCTTATCGAGCCAACGACAAAATCTTGATCATCGCCAGTAATAAAATGGACAAGCTTAACCATCGCCTCAAACGCGTAAAACTTACCGGAGGTGACCAATGAGTATCTTAGTCGACTTCAATAATGTACCGCAACGTGTCTTGGATTTTGAATCCAGCGGATACGACGAACGTTACAGTCAATCGCCACTTATCCGCGGTTTGGCCTACACCTTGATAGCACTCGAATGGGAAGGCACACCCGCGATACTCAGCGATGCTTTTATTCCGAAACACAAAGACAGCGACAGCTTTACAGCAACCATAGAGCGTCTTGGGTATCGCTGTGATGTGACCAAATTAAAGACACTCGAGAATATAGATAAACACCCTCAGCCATGCTTTATTGAAATAGAGAATCTAAGTGCGATTTTCTTAGGCACCAAAGATGGAAAGTTGCTGCTGTTTGATTACACGAACAACAACACCATTGAATACCCAATGTGCAAAAAGCCCTGTTTGCTGATTGCGATTAGCGAATATTCTCGTCTGTTCCGCGAGCCACCTCCAGAATCGCAAGACAGAAGCAATTGGATTAAATACGCTTTCTATCGTTATAACAATGAACTTAAAAGCCTGATCATTCTCAGCTTCGTCATCAGTATTCTCGGTGCATTGCAGCCATTCTTTATTATGAGTGTATATAACTTCGCACTGACTTCGAGCTCCGAAGCCACACTCTATTGGCTAACCTTATTCGCCATTATTGTCGGCTTCTCTGAATACTTCTTTAAGAAAATGCGGGTCAACATCATTGCCACTTCCGGTAAAGACCTCGCCGTGCACATCTCGCAAGCCGTTATATCTAAGTTGCTTTGGCTACCCTATGCGATGACATCTACTGCTGGGGTCTCTTCTCAGCTAGCACGTTTGAAAGATATCGATACCTTCCGACGCTTGGTGACTGCCGAATCGACGCTCAGCTATTTTGATATGCCGTTTGTGATCGTATTTATCATCGCCATTGCTCTGATGTCTGGTACAGCGGCATTAGTGGTGATGGGTGGTTTAATCCTGATGTTAGTGTTCTGTATTTACTCTCGCTATATCTACTCGCAAGCCACATCCAAAAGTTCGCGCGCCAATGCGATGGTCTCGTATCAATGGAACGAAATCCTTCGTGGTATCAAAACAATCCAAGGCCTGCCTTTACTTCGTGTCGTTCAATCTCGATTCAGTGCATCGCATATGCAAAGCACCAGCGATGCAGAGAACGTTGCCGTGACTAACAGTAAGATTCAGGCCGCTGGCGGTAGTTTGATCCAAGTGATTGGCACAGCAAGTATCGTGACCGCGGTAATCGGCGTGATGGAAGGTACTTCTGATGCGGGTGCCATGCTCGCAACCGTTATTTTGGTTTGGAAAGCGTTAGGCCCAATCATGGGTATCTATAACTCAATTTCCAAGTTCCAATCGATCAAGGCTTCATCAGCACAGATAAACAACCTGATGTCGATGAATGACGACAAATTGACCTTAGAAAAAAGCCCACCTATTCGCCTGTTCCAAGGAAGCATTGTGGGCAGCGGAGTCAGTCACCGATATGCAGGAGCCGCAACGGGTTTAACTAACTTGGGGTTCAAAATCCCACCCAGTGCCAAAGTGGTCATTTGTGGCCCTACGGGCTGCGGTAAAACCACCTTAATTTCAATCATTGCTGGGCTAGAAGACCGCTATCAAGGCGCTGTATCTGTCGATGGTTACAACATTAAACAGTTCAATAGCTACCGTTATCGCACGTCGATTAACTACATCCCTTTCAATTTGCATATTTTTGAAGGCTCACTTGAGACCAACTTCATTTTACACAACGGACTGATTCCAACAGACAAGATGCAAGAGATGATCAGCTTCTTCGAATTAGATGAATGGCTTCCGGAAGGCTTGGCTACTCAGTTAAGCGTGGATAAATGCAAAAGTCTTCCGAATGGAATTCAACAAAAACTGCGTCTGGCACTTGGCCTAGGTAACTGTGAGCAATCTCTGATTATCATTGATGAACCGTTCAACGGTGCAGAGCAAGAAAACGCTCAATACTTTAATCGCCTGTTCTCCGATAAATTGTTGAATAAGACCGTGATTTTTTCTACTAACGACCCAGGTTTGATCGCAACATCAAACATGAGTTTAGTGTTAGAGCCGGATGGAAATTTGAAATATTTTGGCTTAACAGACAAATACTTAAACAGCTTAAGCTAAAACCTCAACGCTTAATCACAATTCGCTATTTAGGGAAATGGATATAATTGACAAATTCATAAGCGAGAGGGATGATTCGCCCCAATACCACAGGTAACAAGGAAGAATATGTACACATTCGTTGCAGACAAGCTTGATGTAGCTTACTTATCCGCAATTCCTGAAAACCACCAACTTCAGGAGTGCGATGTACCTGAAGAAGAGATGGAGCTTCGAGAGATCGTTGAGGTTTGGTATGAGTCTGCCTTCCTACCCGCTTTCAATCTTCAGAAAATAGACATTGAGAACAAAGCAGAGCTCACCATCGTACAAATGCACGTATTCAGCAATGATACGAGCACACTCGCCTTCCTACTAAAAAACAGAGTGTATCGCGCCGCACTTAACAGAATGCTCGGTATTTGGACATTAGAACCCTCTGCAAAAACCGTATTAGAGCAACTTCTTTTCGAATTAAGCCTCGATAACAATCGTCCTCATTAGTAAGCTTTTTAAGTGATTCATCAATAAGCATAAAATTAAACAAACTGCCAAACGCTATAAATTACTAATAAAAGAACGCATTTCAAAATAAGCTCTGGAATCACAAGAACTTATACCTCTCCCACACTTACGTAAAATTTACCGTTTCAAAGTTTCCATATCGGCATTTTTATTCTACTGTTTTTATATAACGACAGTTGGATGGATCCTTATATGGCGATTACGGTTTGGAATAACCTTTCAGTCAAACATAAACTCTTTGGCTTAGTTCTACTTCCCATTTCATTATTACTCTTCCTAGCAGGTAGACAGGCTTATATATTAACGACTCAGTTAACCGATTTTGAACGAACAAATCACTTATCTGTCTATCTTCAAGATATTTCTATTTTGTATAGAAGTACCTTAACCTCTAGCCCTGAAGAGTTTGCTACTCAAAGCAACCAAGTAAAGGCAGAACTTAAAAACCTGTCTCCCATCATTTTTTTAGACGCATCTGATGAAATGAATCAACTTGTTGCCGATTTCAGCGAAGCGACCTTATCGACGATGCAAGTGACTGACACTTACGATAAATTGGATGCCCTCGAATGGCAGAGCGATTTATACAAGCAACTGTTACTTGAAGTAGAGAAAGTCCCTTTTGAAAACACTAAACGTGAAATTCAACAGCACCTCACTGCCCTTCAACAACTTGAGTGGTTGATGTTTTGGTCGAACGAAGAGTTCAAGCTTGGTAGTTCACTGATTGAGATCTTCCAAATCAGCCAAGAGTACGACCCAGAACTCGCCGAACAGATCAAAACCTTGAGTGAAAGACAGCAATTGTTCTTAGAGCGCTTTGTTTCATTGAACGCCAACGAACATCAAGTTTCTTTGATGGTTGAAGTGTTTCGAAATGATGTGTTTGCTCAAAGCCAAGAGATAAGAAGCGCGCTACTCGACCTAAATACAATCAGCCAACTGACGCCACAAGAAGTGTCTGTCGGCTTAGAAGCGATGAGCGCACGGCTCAACTTATTACAAAGCCTTGGCGGCGTAATCAAGCAAGAGTTTCAACAAGAAGTTGAGCAAGCCATCTATGACGCGCAAATACAACGAACCCTGTTTATTTCAATCGTCGCTTTGCTGGCAGCGATTGTTATGGGTTTAACTCTTAGCTTGGCGAGACAAGTCACTAACAACCTTAATTTGGTGTTAGCTTTCTTAAAAAGCGAAAATGATGACACGCGCCCTTCTTTAGATAAATTAATCCAAGGTAAAGATGAACTCAGTCTGTTTGCTCAGCAAGTTGAACGATTGACCATCGAACGAGAGCTCGCGAAAGAGAGATTGACGGTAGCAAAAGAAGACGCAGAGAGAGCCAAAGAGGATGCCGAACACGCGAAAGACCACGCAATACAAGCCAGCAAAGCAAAAAGTAGCTTCTTGGCCAACATGTCTCATGAAATTCGCACCCCGCTCAATGGTGTTATTGGTATTTCGGAAATCCTCGCAGATACGCCGCTTACACCGACACAACGTGACTATGTTGATACGATCGAAACTTCATCCCAACTGCTCCTTAGCTTAATCAACGATATCTTAGACTTCTCTAAAATTGAGTCTGGCATGCTATTAATCAGCCCGCATTCTGCATCGATTAGAGAGTCGATATACGACATCGCCTCTATTGTGGCACCAAAAGCGAAAGAACAAAGAATATCGATTAACGTTGATATCAGCCCAGATACACCAGCACGCGTGATGATAGACGATCACCGTTTAAGACAGATCTTGATGAACTTTATGTCGAATGCTGTGAAGTTTACGGCTGAAGGTGGCGTCACATTATCAATTCAAACGCTCAACAAAGCAGATAACAATGCCACCATTCGATTTGCTGTACGAGATACGGGTATTGGTATCGATTCACTGCAACAAAAACAGATATTTGAACCGTTCGCTCAAGAAGACGATTCAACCACACGTCAATTTGGTGGTACTGGTCTTGGTCTAGCCATCAGTACACAGTTGGTAGAGCTGATGGGTGGTCAAATTCAACTCGACTCCGTCAAAGGTGAAGGAAGCTGTTTCTACTTCGACTTGGTATTGCCTGTTGACTTGATACTGCCAAAACCAAGTACAGCAACGGCTGATATTTATGTGCTGGGTAACGAAAACATGCTCTCCGAGCGAATAGAGTCCGACCTTAACCTTTATGGTTTGAAGGTTACCGATAAAACGAATGATATAACGGCAATTACAGAGCAGCTCTCCACTCAAAAACACACTAAACCTATTACTGTTGTTTTCGCCGAAGATGACGCATTCCTAGCTAATACCCACGCAGATAACTTAGAAAAGCTGCACCAAAACGGCATCACTATCTGTTTGATACGTTCCTTCTTAAGTGAGCCAGCGGATCTTGGTGACAGCGTTACTGCACAAGTCGCACAGCCCCTACTCGGCTTGCGTTTAATTAAAGCTATTGAGCTTTGTGATACTCGAGGTTTGGCGGAACTATCAGAAGCAAGCCAGACATCAGTCGAGATCCAACACAAAATCCTCATCGTTGAAGACAACAAGATCAACCAAAAAATTGCTGGTCTTCATGTCGGTAAAAGTGGTTTTGAATTCGAGTTCGCTAATAATGGTCAAGAAGCTGTGGACATGTTCACCGCTAATCCTCATTACGCGGTGATACTCATGGACTGCATGATGCCGGTTATGGATGGCTTTGATGCAACAAGCAACATCCGAAGAATTGAAAAAGAAACAGAAGCGACGCGACGCATCCCTATCATTGCATTGACCGCCAGTGTCATCGATGACGATATTCAGAGGTGTTTCGACGTTGGTATGGATGACTATGCACCAAAACCATTCAAGTTCGAAATGCTTAAAGAGAAAGTACTCACCGCGGTAGAAGCTATGCCACTACCAGCTTCCTATAAAGCTCAACCTAAGAAACAACCTGCAACTGTCACTCCAATTATCAACGGGGCTGCGACCAAACGTACTTTGCCTGAAGAAGCGGAACAAAACGCAATTCCGAGCAAATCAGAGAGAATATTGCTAGTCGAAGACAACCGCGTCAATCAAAAAGTAGCTTCTATCATGCTGAAGAAGGCCGGATATGCCTTTGAAATTGCAGACAACGGACAAATTGCCGTTGATATGTACCAGAACGACAGTAGCTTCGACATTATTTTGATGGATTGCATGATGCCTGTTATGGACGGTTTCACGGCAACTAAGGAGATTCGAGAACACGAGAAAAACCAAGGCTTAAGCAAAACTCCTATTATCGCGTTAACCGCTAGTGTTATCGATGATGATATTCAAAAGTGCTTTGATTCCGGAATGGATGGATACGTAGCGAAGCCCGTAAGAAAAGAAAAGCTATTCCATCAAATAGAAAGTGCGACTTGTTAGGAGATACCTCATGGATTGGATTAGAACAATAAAAACACTTCCCCGCAGAGTCATGTTGCCAGTCGCGGTAGGGCTATTAGGAAGCTTGCTTTTTCTAAGCCCTGCTCACGCCGCTGAAGATTATGCCATATTTTCTTTAGACTCCGGATTTGAAGAGATATCAATAAACAAAGCGCGAAAGCTCTATAGAGGGAAAACTAAGCACCTCAATGGCAAACGTGTTGAACTGTCTGATTGGCCTGAGAACAGTGCCGAAAGAGAGGACTTTTATCAGCTTTTGCTTGGAAAAAATGCCGCTCAAATGAATGCACACTGGGCTGGTTTATCTTTTTCAGGAAAAGCGCGTTATCCAAGAGAAATCAAAACGGCGTCAACCGACAGCTTAGTCGACTGGCTTGATGACAAACCAAACCGTATTGGTTACTCCCCACTCTCTTCGGTTCCTCAAAATGCCAACGTTCTCTACGTTATAAGTTCGGAGAAATAATATGAAAAGAATAATTACGTCAGTGTTATGTGCCTCAATGGCCTCTCCGGCTTTTGCGAATATCGAACTTACCGATAATTTATCCTTGAGTGGCTTTGGCTCAACGTCTTGGGCAACATCGGATAACGATAATCCATTAATCATCAACCGCGGTTTTACTGATGAGAGCTGTTACGACTGTGATACCACATTTGGTGTTCAACTCGATTACTTCTACAACTCATTCAAAGCTTCCGTGCAAGTTGTCAAGCCACCCCAATATGATTGGAGTGAGCCGCAGCTAGAGTGGGCTTACTTAGGTTATGAATTTAATGACTTTGATGTCAGCATTGGTCGATTACGACTGCCACTGTTCCTTGCCTCTGAGTACTACTATGTAGGCCAAGCCTATATGACCGCGAGGCCACCTACAGAGGTGTATAACAGCGTTCTCGGAATCACAGCTTTCAATGGCATAAAAGTGAGCTGGACTCACGATGTCAGTGACGAAGCTACTCTTTTACTTACTCCGTTTATCGGCATAAAAGATAAAAATGACGTAGATTTCAACTCGACTACAAAACTGGAATTTGAAACCAATCGCATGCTCGGCGCAAATCTGCAGCTAAGCGGTGATAGCTACCGTTGGAATTTATCTTTCCTAGATTCAAATTTCGATCAGATTGTTATCACAACAATTCCCGGAGTACCGACCCCATTCAGAACTGAGCAAGATAACCAGCATATACAACTTTGGTCATTAGGAGCAGAATACGAACTGGGTCAATTTGTTTTGACAAGTGAAGGACAGATCAGTGACATCTCGTCCTCGATGTACGCTAGTTTGGGCTACAGACTAGATTTATTCACTCCATACGTCGTTTACGGAGCAGAGTTTGATTCTCACGAACACCTAACAGGAAACAGCTACCTAATTGGTGTGGATTACGATGTGTTACCTAACGTCTCCATCAATGGCGAAGTGCAATATTTTGAGGCTCGTAAAGCAAACGGTGCCTTTGTTGAGAATTTCAATGCACTTACTGGTTTTGATGACAAAGATGCCGTCCTTTATACGATCATGTTGAGTTTCGTCTTCTAACCCAAATCCTTTTCCAATTACGCCAGACGAAACTGGCGAAGAGTTTATGGTAAGTGCAACGAATCCATATGTAAGCAGCACTGGGTATTCGGTACTCAAGCAAGGAGGTAATGCAGTCGATGCAATGGTGGCGATGCAGATGACAATGTCGGTGGTTGAACCGGATATGACTGGGATTGGCGGCGGTACTTTTGCGCTGTTTTACCAAAAAGACAAAGACCAAGATTGATCGCACCAAACCTTATGACCCAACGGGTTTGCTCGTCGAAAAGAAAACCTACGCCGAAATGTTAGTACCAGAGTTCATGCAGCTCGGTTATCCGGTGCATGTCATTCCAGTCGTCAGTGGCTTGAATGCCATTGAAGTCAAAGATGGCAAGATCTATGGCGCGACCGACAGACGCCGTGCATCAAGCTCTATGGGTGAATAATAAAACGAAATGGGCAAGTAACAGGCTTGCCCTTATTTTGTCTTTAGTTACTTGAACCTCGTCTAAGCAGTTCATGGATGCGAAAAAGCCAGTCGAACGTGTCGACTGGCTTTTCATTATAGGCTTCGCTAATTACTCATTAGGATATTATGAGCTTGGCGCTACTCGTTTATCTTTCAACTGATCAATAACATAGTCAGGAGCTACTTTACCTAGCTCACCTAAGCAATCATCGGTCTTTTCATTTCCGTAGCGCACATAGATATCGCATACCGCGTATAGCTGCTCTGGAGAACCAGAGATCAAATATGCTTTCTCGAACGATTTAGTCGACTTGTCGATATCCAACTCTTCTTGTAATACCCCATTTAGGTACCAGTAGTAGCTGTTATCTTTCGCTAGCTTCGCAGCCACTTCAATCTCTTTGGCTGCCGCAGTTTTGTCTTCAAGGCGAACCAGAGTCAACGATTTCGAATAATGCAGAGCGGCGTTGTTTGGCACGCTCTCCAAACCACGATCTAATACTTCGACTGCTTGCTTATCTTTGTTCTGAGCTCGAAAATTATCTGCGTAGCTCAACCAAACTTGCGCTTCTTTTGGATGCGTATTGATCAGCTCTAGATAAACCGTTTCCGCCTTATCCCAGTCATTGTGCCAACGAAGCACATCAGCAAACAGTAATTGGTACTTTTCAGATTCTTGCGTTTCCAAGAAGCTAATAAGCTCTGTGACTGGTGGTTCAATTTGTGCTTTCTGCTCGTCATCCAATGCATTGAAGTCACGGACTAGGTTTGACGTTGCCGTATGGCGAACCATGGTATCGCTGTCTTTTAGCAAGGGTGAAACTAACGCCCAGCGATGTTCAAGTTGGTAAGGTTCAGAACCGATAACCGCCGCTTCACGAACTTCAGGGTTTTGATCTTTTAAGCCTCTTACCACCGCCACCAGCGCATTTTGGCTTGGATATGAAGCAAGCTCTTGCAGTGCACCAGTACGATTTTCAACAGATTGATTCTGATCTTGTGCCATGTAAGACAACTGTTGAATGCGGGTTTGAGTGTCCGTCATTTCAAGCACTTGATTGATATTTTGTGCTGGCGCGTCAACCGTTTGTTGTACGCTATTCGCAGCCATCGCAGACGTTGAAATTAATGCGGACGTTGAAATCAATAAAGCAACAGCCGTCGCTAAACTCTTCTTCATCATAGTATTACCTTAAACTGGAGAACTTAGCCTGTCCTTAGACTCGTATCTGATTAAATTTTTCTTGGACCTGTTGATCCAAAGAACGAGTTAAAACTTGGTCTCGAACGTGGCTTGTTGCGCCTGTTTTGCTCGGTGCGCCATCAATACTGAGTCGCTGAATTTACCATGAGCCACTGGGTGCCCCATTGCACGAGCGATGTACGCCATCGACTTATCGACATGAGAAAAGAACTTATGCCAACCTGCACATAAGTAGTTCAAGCCCGGTTCGCCTGCACGAGTTTTGATAAAGCGGTTCTTAGGGCACTCACCATGACAAGCGAACTTGTAATCACACTGCTGACATTGACTGGTCAGTGTGCGGGATTTAGCAAAACCAAACTTTTGCTGTGGTGCGCTGTACGCCAAATCATCAAGTTTCTCGTGATGAATATTACCAATCTTGTATTCAGGGTAAACATAATGGTCGCATGAGAAAACATCGCCATTTGACTCCATTGCTAAGCCCTTTCCGCATATCTCGTTCAAGGTACACAGTGGGTTCGGACGCCCAATCCATGTTTCTACGCTCGCTTCAAAATACTGAACAAACACCTTACCGATGTCGTTCTTAGCCCACTCATCAAATACAGAAATAAGGAAATTACCCCAAGCCAAATCCGACACACACCACGATTCCATGATCGAATCTTTATGGCCGGGGATCAGGCGTTTGTCGCCTTGTTTGAGCTGTTCGCTCACTTGGGATGTTTGGGGTGCAACCGTTCGGAACGTTTTCTGTTCAACGATAGGAATAAACTGCATTTGCGGTGACTTCACAACATCACGTAGGAAGCGATAGACCTCAAGTGCATTTTGACTGGTGAGGTTATTCACACAGGTAAGCGTTGCGAACTTCACTTGGTGTTTGTGCAGCAGCTCCACAGCCGCCATCACTTGTTTGAATGTGCCACGGCCAGCTCTGTTAACACGATAGGCATTGTGCAGCATTTCGGGACCATCAATACTCAAACCGATCAGGAAGTTGTTCTTCACAAGAAACTCCGCCCAATCATCATTCAGCAAGGTACCATTGGTTTGTAAATCGTTTGAAATCAATACACCTTCAGGTTGGTACTTTTTCTGTAGCTCAACCACGCGTTCAAAATACGCCAAACCTAGCATTGTCGGTTCACCGCCCTGCCATGAGAAGATAATTTCTGGCGTGTTTTGACCTTCGATGTATTGTCGGATGTAGGTTTCTAACGTCTCATCATCCATTCTTGGAGAACTGCCTTTCTTGTACTCCAACAAATCTTGCTTACTTAGGTAGTAACAATATTTACAGTCAATGTTGCATGCTGCGCCAATCGGCTTAGCCATGACATGCAAGCGCTTAGACGCTTTACCGTTATATTGTGGACCTTGAGTAATATGCATGATTTACCTACCTATTTTAGTATTCTGGACCCATCATAATTCCTATTCGAACAGGTGACATGTTATACCCTTTATAACCAATAGGAATGACCTTAAACGTTAGAATTAGACCCTATTTCGAACATCTGAGGCACGTGATGAAATTTCTTAATTACAAACAGTTAGCAACAATTAGCAGCGTCACCATGACTATCCTTCTGAGTGGCTGTGCAAGCGTGCCTACACACCCCATCGCCCAACAAATTGACCAAGAGATGGTGTTGGTTGAAGGCGGCACATTCACCATGGGGTCGAACGGTCCAGAAGCGACCAAAGCAGAGCGTCCTGCACGTAATGTAACTGTAGATAGTTTCTATATTGCGAAGTTCGAGGTGACTCAAGAATTGTTCGAATCGGTGATGGGTTCATCTCTCAGTTATTTCCAAAACCCACAAGTTCCGGTCAATAACCTTAGTTGGCAGCAAGCAAACTATTTTGTTGAGCAGTTGAATGAATTAACGGGTGAAGAATACCGTCTGCCTACTGAAGCTGAATGGGAATTTGCAGCCAAAGGTGGCAATAAAAGTAAAGGCTATACTTACAGTGGTTCCAATAACTTAGATGATGTTGCGTGGTACTCAGCAAATTCTAAAAATAGCGCACATCCAGTCGGGCTAAAGAAACCAAATGAACTAGGCTTATATGACATGACAGGAAACGTGGGCGAGTTTGTTATCGATGCCTTCGATGACACCTTCTACCGATTCGGTCCAACAGACAACCCTAACAACGCAAAACACAGCGACGTCGGTTTATCACACAAATCGGTTCGCGGTGGCAGCTTTGCTTATGACGAAAATGAATCTGAAAGTTACCGTCGTGACTTCGCAAGCCAATCGATCACTATGTCAGATATGGGGCTGCGTTTAGTTAAGGATGTGAACTAGCTAACGAAGCGAACTAACTAAAGATGCCGAAGGTTATGGTTCACTAATCGTCACCAACAATACTAAAAATACGATTCGCACTGCACACACGTTACAAATCTGGCCAAACGTTGGAAACCTGACCAAACGTTGGAAACCTGACCAAACATTAGAACTCAGCGGCAACAGTGAATAAGGAAACTCTATGCAATACACCAAGCTTTCAGGACTAACCCTCGCGTTACTCTGCGCTCTCCCAGCTTCAGCTGAGGAAAAGCCAAATCTAGTCCTTCAAATCACGGTAGATGGCCTGCGCGCAGATCTAATCGAACGATATAAGCACAACTTCGGTGAAGGCGGTTTCCGGTACTTAATGGATGATGGTACCTACTACACCAACGCAAACTACCAACATGGCAACACGGAAACGATCGTGGGCCATGTGTCGCTTGCAACAGGTGCTCCACCGAGCGTACACGGCATGGTAGGTAACGTTTGGTATGACCGTAGCGAAGAACGTTTGGTGTATAACGTAGAAGACGGTAACTACCAAATGCTGACCTCTGGTGCAGGTGTCGATAAAGCAACAGAGATCGACCCAACGCAGAAGACAGCACAAGGCGATGGCCGCTCTCCAGAGCCAATACTCTCCACCACGTTTGGTGACGAACTGACGATTTCCAATAGTGGCAAATCAAAAGTATTCGGTGTATCAGTGAAAGACCGCGGCGCAATCTCATTGGCAGGACACAGTGGTAAAGCCTTCTGGTTCTCCAAAGCACAATCGGAGTTTGTCACCAGTAACTATTACTATGACGAGTATCCAGATTGGGTATCACGCTGGAACGAGAAAGCGATTGCTGCTCAGTATTCCAAACAGAAATGGGAGCTCTCATTACCGCGTGATAAGTACACGTTGCAAGAACACGATACCGAACACAAAGTGAAACTCGGTGACTTCCAACGCACCTTCCCTCATCCTTATGGCCCGGCAAGTTACAAGTACTACAGCACAACGCTAACCGTCAGCCCTGCTGGTGACGAAATCACGGAAAACTTCGCTAGCACCTTGTTGATGCAAGAGAAGCTTGGCCAAGGCGACGTGACCGATTATCTGTCAGTGAGTTTCTCATCAAATGACTACGTGGTGCACCTTTACGGCCCTGAAAGCCTAGAAACAGAAGACAACCTTATCCGACTTGATAAGACTCTCGCTAAGCTTTTCAAAACCGTGGATAACCAAGTCGGGCTAGAAAACACATTGATTGTGCTGTCTGCCGACCACGGTGTACCTGAATCTTCACCTGCGGCAAATGCGCTTGGTTTCAATCAAGCTCAATACTTCAATAAAGACACACTACTCTCGAGTGGTGTTGAGAAACGATTGAAGGATGAATTTGGTTTAACCAAAGACGCGATTCGCTTGTACGCACAACCTTACATCTATCTGAATCATGATCTGATCGCTGAGAAGAAGCTTGATCTGGCTAAGGTCCAAGAAGCTATTGCGGATGAAATTGCAAAAGTGAAAGGTGTTGCGTTTGCTGTATCAAGTAGTGACATTGCGGCTAACCGAGTACCGGATACGCATGTGATGCAGCTAATTAAAAACAACTACCACCCTGCTCGTTCTGGCGACGTGTACGTAGTATTTGCACCGCGCAGCTACATTAACGACATGGAAGGCCTCCAAATTGCCTCTACACATGGTTCTCCGTGGAAATACGACACTCATGTGCCTGTGATCTTTGCAGGCTACGACGTTGAAGCTAAGAAGGTATCGCGAGCAGTGACGCCATATGACATTGCGCCAACGCTTTCGAACAAACTGGGTATCACCCAACCAAGCGGGTCAATCGGAGAAGTGCTGCAAGAGATCACTGAGTAGACTCAATCTCTAAGGTTTCGTGAGCTAGATTTCGAATCCAGCACCCACTCAATAAAAGAGCCGTTTATCTGTTTCTGACTCACTAGGTCGAAACAAATAAGGTTCATCGCGCATTAGCGGGAACTAAAAACAAAAACGGTAGTAAGTGACATGGTTTAGTCGCCAAACAAAAATCATACACAAACTACCGTTTTCATGCCGAATC